>NZ_JCACKQ010000134.1:0-147556 GCF_059505465.1 Symplocastrum torsivum
AGGGTTTCCCGAACCTGCTTAAGCTGGTCACTTATTTCTGCCAATATGGTCTAGTGCAGTGTGGCGGAAATAACTTTCCAGTTGAAAAAGCTTAAAAAGCTTACCTTACAAGCAATATTCCTTCTGCCCTCTGCCTTCTTGCACTAGTCCCAAGAATCTGACTCGTCTATTTCCTGTTGCTTATCGTTATCGAGATGAATCAAAGAAGACTTCTTAAGTCTCTTCACTCCACTGAGAACGACTAGCGCCATTAGGGTGCCAATTAGACTCATTTGCCATAAACCACAGCCTGCTGCTGCTCCCAAGCCACCAGCTAACCAAATTGTTGCGGCAGAAGTTAGCCCTTTCACTTCTACCCTACCAAGTCCCTGACGAGATTCTTGCAGAATCATTCCAGCTCCCAGGAAGCCAACACCTGTTGCAACGCCTTGAGCAATTCGAGCCATCGCATTAAGAGCTGTCGAACGAGCCATAACCTCAGCATCATTTGCAGAGGTAGATGAGAGAGTATCACCAATCTCAGTCTGTAAGGGAAGCATCACGAATAGAGCTGCCCCTAAGCTCACAATCATAAACGTTCTCATGCCAGCGGGTCTCCCCGTCCGCTCGCGGTTGATACCAAGCGTGCAACCAACGAGTAGTGCCAAAGTAAGCCTGAAGGTCATACTTTGCCAATCACTGGGGCTAAAAAACATCGAACTCATTACTGCACTCCCTGTAGAACATACCAATTTGTCAATCAGTCAGTTAGAAACAGGGTAGGGTAGCCTTAGAGCGGGTTGCTAGCTATTCCAAGAATTTAACCTCAGATTATCTAAAGATTAACCTGAAATTAATCACAGTAACTTGAGGCGTTTATCGTAGATTCAACGAGCCGACTAGACAGGGATCAACCTTGGTTTTAGGGAAGAAACAGGCTTAGTTATCTACGGTTCATTCCGCATTCAAAAACTCCAAATAGGAATTACTCAAGTCCTTCACTGCCAACTCGTAAAATTGCTTTCCATGTTCAGGAGTAGCTAGCGCTGGATTAGAACCCATTCGCCCATCAGGATACCGTCGCCGAAAGTCTGCTGCTCCATAAATCGGGTGTCCAGAGGCAACGTCTGGTGATAAAGGGGCTTGCTTAATCGCCTCAGGATAGACGTATTGAGTAAGAGCAACTTCACTTGGTGTCGCGTGGGAACCTTCTTGATTCCCATACAGCTCTTTCGCTAGTTTATAAACAGAACCGCACATGAACCAGTTACCAAGGCGGCATTGTACGCGATCAGCATTAGGAATATTCAAATCACTGAGGTGAGCGTAACTTTCGGAAAACGCTGCTTTGAGCGTAGCGATATTACCCCCATGACCATTGATAAAGAAAAACTTCGTGAATCCTGATCTCGTTAAGCTAGTAATATAGTCTTGGATTAGCTGAATCAAGGTACTTGGTTTCAAGCTAATCGAGCCAGGGAATCCGGTGTGATGCAGTGCCATTCCAACATTGATTGTTGGACCGACAAAGGCACTCGCTGCCTCGCCCACTCCCTTTGCGATCGCTTCTGCACAAATAGCATCGGTACCAATCAATCCTGTCGGCCCATGTTGCTCTGTTGAACCAATCGGCAGAATAATTCCTTGGGATTGCTTCAGGTAAGATTCAACTTCTGTCCAGGTACTTAAATGTAGCAGCATTATCATTAGTCCCTTGTCGATATGTGTATGCTTTGGAGGTAAGTACTAAGGTTGCACAAGTTTATGTTGATCACCATGGAGAACCTCATCCACTGTTAGGCGGCTGATATTAGTTCTTCAAATGTTGCTTGGTACAGACTTGTGCAAAGCTGTAGTAGGGTGTGTCCTGCTTAAGCATTCTTGATCTTTCTCCATCCAAGGGAATAATTTTTGTGTATACCTTGGCTTAGAACTGCAAAACTCCTCTCTTTAAATTTTTTATGCTGTCTCTCGACCTCCCGCCGAGTCCGTCCAGCCCAGAACTAGCGCAAGCCAATCGCATCTTGGTTGTGGAAGACGAAGATTTAATTCGGGAAATGCTTGTCTTGGCTCTAGAAGAAGAAGGTTATGAAGTGGTTACTGCCATAGACGGGCGTACAGCCTTATCACTTCTTCAAGATGCCGAACCTAACGACGGGGAGTTCCCTTTTAACTTACTCATCCTTGACTTAATGTTGCCTCAGATCAACGGTTTAGATCTGTGTCGTCTGCTACGATATCGAGGGAATCCTGTCCCCATATTGATTCTCAGTGCCAAAGCCAGTGAAACAGACCGAGTTCTGGGGCTAGAAGTTGGTGCAGATGACTACCTCACCAAGCCTTTCAGTATGCGGGAGTTAGTTGCTCGTTGCCGTGCGCTTTTGCGTCGTCAACGCTTTAGTTGCTTGCCCCCAACACCTACACCTGTGTTGCAACTACGGGATATTATTCTCTATCCCCAAGAGTGCCGTGTAACTGTGCGTGGGGAAGAAGTTAATTTTTCGCCCAAGGAATTCCGGCTTTTAGAGCTATTTATGAGTCATCCTCGCCGCGTTTGGTCGCGTGATCAGTTGATTGATCAAGTCTGGGGAGCCGATTTTCTGGGAGATACGAAAACAGTTGATGTTCACATTCGTTGGTTGCGAGAAAAATTAGAGCGAGACCCTAGTCAGCCAGACTACCTGATTACAGTTCGCGGTTTTGGCTACCGCTTTGGGTAAACAAGGTGGCAGGTTTTAGGGATTAGGCGGTAGGTTTAATGGCAATGCACAAGGAACCCAAAACCCTAATTTTTCTAATTCTTAATCTAAGTTGTGCGCCACAACCTACGACCTAACACCTTGAGAGCCAGTAGGTTAGAATCCCCAACGGAATTGCCTCCTGAACTCCTTTCAAGGTAGAACATCTCGTCATTCACACCCTTGGATGAGGCTTAAGGCGCTATTTTTGTGTAACCTTAAGCCTCAGTTGTCCTACAATTTTTGAGAAGGTTCATACAAGCGAAGGCGAAAGCCAGGAAGTTAAAGCGTTTAAACTTTTAACTAACAGTCTTTCCTTTAACAGGCAAAGTTCTTTTGAAGGAACAACTGATAAATCTTCTGAGTGCGAGAATGAATGACCCTTCTAGCATTTTTACTCGGTTTGGCTCTGGGTATTGGGGTTTGGTTTTGGCAAAAGCGCCGACTCCAAAGGCAATTAGGGCAAATGTTGGGAACATTGCAGCGAGATGCAACTAGTCCTGCCTTGCCTGTAGTTTCTCGCTTGCGGCGAGAGATAGCCATAGCCAATCAACAGCGGGAAATGCTAGAGGCAGAACTGCAAATCAAGCAGTGGTTGCTTCAGATAGCACCGTTAGGCTATTTGCAAGTCGATGAAGAGAACCAACTGGTTTGGTGCAACGAACAAGCCCGTCAGTTGTTGCAGATTGACCGCTGGGAACCTGGACAACTACGTTTATTGCTGGAACTGGTACGTTCCTATGAACTCGATCAGCTTATTGAAAAAACCCGTCACCAGCAACAACCCAACATCCGAGAGTGGGTATTTCACCCATCCTGCTTGGATGGTTCAGCAATGGGTGATGTGCAAGCATTAACATTGCGAGCCTCTAGTTGGCCTCTCCCTGAAGGAGAAATTGGTGTATTTCTAGAAAATCGTCAACCATTAGTTGAACTTTCCCAATCTCGCAACCAGTGGTTTTCCGACTTAGCTCACGAACTTAGAACCCCTCTCACCTCAATTCGCTTGGTTGCAGAAGCGTTGCAAGGTCGTCTAGAACCTCCCGCAAGTCGCTGGGTGGAAAAACTGCTGCACGAAACGAATAGGTTGATTAATCTCGTACAAGATTGGCTAGAACTGAGCAATCTGGAAAAAAATCCCAGCAAAAGTCTCAGCTATCAACCTGTAGAACTGCGGGCTTTAATTCACTCAGCTTGGCAAACCTTTGAACTGTTGGCACAGACCCATCAGCTCACACTTACCTACAAGGGACTGGATACAATTTGGATTAGAGCCGATCAAGCACGCCTTACCCAAGTCTTTCTCAATTTATTCGATAACGCTATTAAACATAGCCACCCTCAGCAAGCGATTCAAGTTGAGGTAACTCGGCTAGCAGAAGACATCAATACTCTGACAACGAGCAATCTTGCTACACCCACACTAGATGATCGATCTTCTTTTATACAAATCGATATCATTGACTCAGGGACTGGCTTCTCAGAAACAGACATGCCTCATGTATTCGAGCGCCTCTATCGCGGAGATGCCTCGCGTCATAAGGAACAAGCAACTTCTGAGCATCCAGAGAGGTCAAGCGTAACCAAGGGGAGTGGCTTAGGGCTTGCGATCGTACAGCAAATTATTCAAGCTCACGGTGGCAGCATCAAAGCGACAAATCATCCAAAAACAGGAGGGGCATGGTTGCAAATTAAACTACCTCAGGGCAAAGCTTCACTGTAATTTAATGTTGTTTTGCTATTACTATAGTTGTTCTTGTTCTCACTAAAGTTAAGGCATTTGAGGTGAGCGTATCTTCTTCAAACAGTAATTCTGAGCGTACCCATTTTGAACGATCCCTTAGGCGCTTAGAGCAAGATGTATTGCGAATGGGAGCTTTGGTAGAAAATTCCTTTCGCCTGAGTCACCAAGCGATGTTTTCCCAGAACCTAGAGGCAGCTAGAACAATTCCCTTACTTGATAAGAAAATTGATCGCTACTATCGCCACATAGAGTTGGAGTGTGCCACACTGATGACGCTGCAAGCGCCTGTAGCCCAGGACTTGCGCTGCCTTAGTGCTTTTATGCAGTTAGTGCGAGATTTGGAGCGAATTGGAGATTACGCTGAAGATTTAGCCGAGATTGCCGTTAAACTTATTCCTTACCCGCCTCATGCTTGTATGCCACAGATTGAGGTGATGGCTCATCATGCCCAGGCAATGCTGGCGGCAAGTTTAGAGGCACTAGCAGATTTAGATGCAACGGCTGGGCAGGCGGTGAAAGTACTGGATGATCAAGTAGACACGGCTTACGATACGCTTTACGAAATCCTTGCCTATCAACGGGATATTAAAGGAGTTGTTGAGCCAATTCTTTTACTGGTGTTGGCGATTCGCCATATAGAGCGGATGGCAGACCATGCGACTAATATTGGTCAACGAGTGACCTATATCGTTACGGGTCACCGCTCTTAGCTATAAGCTGAAACATTCTTTAGCCGATGTGCATTTTAAGTTTCATCTTGAATCTTTTGGGTTGATGGTTGCCATTAAACAGTAAACAGTCAACAAAGAAATAATTGCCTAAAACAACTTAAATGCCGCTGCCGCCTAGTAAATATTAACTTTTTAAAACCCTTTAACATTTCAACCCTAAGCTAGATGGCAGCTTAACCTTATGATTACCTAGCAATTACTAATCCCTAAACTAAAAGCCGTAGTATCAGTACAAAAGTTCTAGGGTTTTTCTAACCTAGTGAAGCCGATCCTATAGCAAATAAGACTAAACATGGCTCTCAAACGTCGAGACTTCCTACTATTTCTGGGAGCTAGTGCTGGTACCGTTGCGCTGGGTTCTTTGCCCTCTTCTGAGAAAAAGTTCTCAATGCCGTTTAGCAACTCGGTTTCGGCTTCTAGCCCAGCAGGACGTGGTCTCAGTTTTAAACCCTTAAAAAGTCCAATGCCTTTGCCAACTGAAGGCATGGAATTGACTAAACAAACACAAGATTACAGCACCTATGAAGTAGTAGATGACTTGGTGCTGCCTGAGGGCTTTACCTATGATGTCATTGCAGCTTGGGGTGACAAGGTAGGCGATTCCCGCTTCGGGTATAACAATGACTACCTTTCCTTTGTCGAAACGGGCAACGAGGAGGGATTGTTGACGGTTAACCACGAGTACATCAGTTCTGTCACTTGGACTCAGACATTTGACAAGGTAATCGGAAAATCTCTACCTTTTGCCGACCTCAAAGAACCGCTCGACGCTGCGGCTAAGGACGGCATTAATGCCTATGCTCTACCAGACAATGACCCCCTCAAGGCAAAAATCCGAGAAATTTCCAAAGAAGCCTTGATTGACCAAGGATTGTCCGTTATCTCAATTCGTAAAGATTCCAACGGACAATGGGTGCGGACAAATTCTCAAGTAGATCGCCGAATTACCGGGGCTTCCGGTTTAGATGATGGGCGGTATCTCAAATCAACGGGGCCTGCGATAGCAGTATTTCGCAAAAAGCAGGGTCAAGGCTATGTCGATACAATTGGCGATCGCATTATTGGGAGCTTTGGCAACTGTGCAGGTGGCACGACCCCTTGGGGAACCGTCCTATCAGCAGAAGAAAACTTCCAAGTGCAAGTACCGGAACCTGTTTATGCAGACGGTACATCGTTTAGCCCGGAAGAACGCACCTTTATCATTGACAAAGAAGAAGTCGGTGGTCAAGGTAACGTAATTGGACTAGCAGGCAACAAATACGGCTGGATTGTTGAAGTTGACCCTGCTAATCCTAGTGACTACGGCACAAAGCACACTTGGTTGGGGCGCTACCGCCACGAAGCGGTTGGGGTTCGTGCCGAAGCGGATAAGAAACTTGCCTTCTACTCAGGAGACGATCGCCGTGGGGGTCACTTGTATAAATTTGTCAGCAATGATAGTGTTCGTAACCCTAAAGACAAAGCCAATTCTAAGCTTCTATCACAGGGTATGCTCTACACTGCCAAATTTAACCCCGATGGCACAGGTAGCTGGATTGCCCTACAACCCAGTACACCTGTCAATCCAGATATGCCTAGTGTGGTGGCAGGCGGGATGATTCCCCTACCCAAGCGTCCCGAAGGCGGCATTGTTAAAGTCGAGAAAGACGAAGACATGACAGCCTTCAAGCAGCAGTTCAAAACCTTGGGCGACCTCTACACTGGCAATGCTCAGGAGAAGCAAGGCGCAATCTTGATTGATGCTCATTTTGCTGCTAATGCGGCTGGCGCAACCGCTACCGCTCGTCCAGAAGACACAGATGTTGCTCCAGACGGCTCTTTGTACATTACCTTCACCTCCGGTTCTTCCGGTAGTGATGGTGGTCTAGATAACCGCATCTTCCAAGGACCAAAAGGAGAGACACCCTATGAATATGGTTGGATTACCCACCTGATTGAAGATGGTAATGATCCTGCTGCCATGACATTCCGTTGGAAGATGCTGTCTTTAGGTGGAGAACCTGCCGATGGAGGATTGGGTTTTGCTAATCCTGACAACCTCCTACTCGACAAAAACGGTAACGTCTGGATGGTGACGGATATGTCTAGCGACAAACACAACAAAGCCGTGCCTAAAGGCCGACTTGACAAGGAAGGGAAACCCATTAGCCAGTCTGACTTACGGGGCTTATTTGGTAACAACTCCATGTGGTTTATCCCTACATCTGGGTCAGATGCTGGCAAAGCGTATCTCTTTGCTATGGGACCAATGGATTGTGAAACAACGGGACCCTTCTTCACGAGTGATGAGCAAACTCTATTCCTCGCGGTGCAACATCCAGGAGAAGTCAATGGGATTCGCCTGGATAATAAGGCAGAAACTCGTGAGTACTCCATGAGAACCACAGATGGACAAGAGTTTATTCAAACTCGTCAAGTCCCAATTGGTTCCAACTGGCCTGACAAAACCGTTAACGCCCCACCAAAACCAGCGGTTGTAGCGATTCGGCGGTTAGATGCTAAGCCAATTTCTACAGCTCAACTGAGCTAACAACTTTTACTTAGTTGACGCACTCCGGGCGCGTGAACGCACGAGAATTCTGGCTTCAAACAATAATTGCAGGCATAACCCGTCTTACATTATCTCGTCCAATGGACAGCGCCCTGCCCTTGTCTCTACTGTACAATCCTTACGCCCTTAAGGGCGGGGCTTTAGACCCGTGATTTTTTGGTAACCGATATTCCAGGGGTAGAATGGGTTACCGAAGTGATTGGGGAAAAGGAACTCTCATATTGAGAGTTTATACGGCAGTTCATGAAGTCTCTTGCATAAGTACCAAAGCTCTAGGAGATAAGCACTACTGCAATGTCATAAGAATTGACTGCTGCAACAGGTCTATTCTCCTTCTGACAAGTTTAAATTTTTCTCAAAGTCCTAAATCTAGCTACAGAAAGATGATAAAAGTTAACAGTAGTGCTTTCGATAGCGTTTAGTGAAATCGAGAACACTGTTGCTGATTAGATCAAGTTCCCTGTTTTTACATAGTCCATCGGTGTGAGGATTATTATCATGTCAACAATGTTCTGGAATGCTTTAAAACTGAGTCCCGCTCTGCTAGGTGCTTCCCTACTGTTTGTCAGCAGCACTCAGGCGCAAGGAAGTGTTCCCTCCCAAGCCGCAGCGCTCAACAATAGCCAAGTGGCAGTAACTGTAGAACCGATAGCTGAAGCCTTAACTCAGTTGCCTCAGTCTACAGTCGCTCTTTCCAATAGTGATCAGGTAACAACGACGACTAGCCAAACCGTAACAACAGAGGAAACCACTTCCGCACTGACAGCCACAGAGACTAGCTCAAGCTTGAACCCAACTAACAATCTTTTGGCTCAACAGGTTCCAGCAGCTAACACGACCGAAGTTCTAGAGCAAATCAACCAATATAACAACCCAGGTGGTGAATCCCTAGATCAAGTCACCAACGTTTCGCAGTTAAGCGATGTCTCACCCGGAGACTGGGCTTATGAAGCGCTGCGCTCTCTGGTCGAACGCTATGGTTGTATCGCGGGTTATCCCGATGGCACCTTCCGAGGCAACCGCGCCACGACTCGTTATGAATTTGCCGCTGGTTTGAATGCTTGTTTACAGCAGGTAGAACGCTTGATAGCGGCTTCGGTTGAGGGTTTTGTTACCCGTGAAGACCTAGAAACGCTGCAACGGCTGGTACAAGAGTTTGAAGTGGAACTGGCGACGTTGGGAACGCGGGTGGATGATTTGGAAGGACGTGTGGCGTTCTTGGAAGATCATCAGTTCTCTACTACTACTAAGCTCAATGGGGAAGTTATCTTCGCCATTAGTGATCTGTTTGGTGAAGAAGACAATGTTCTGAATGCTGATTTTGATGACAACACCGTCTTCCAAGACCGAGTGCGCTTGAATTTCGATACCAGCTTCACAGGGAAAGACCGCTTGCGTACTCGTCTTCAGGCAAGGAACGTCGCGACATTCGAGGCTCTATCGGGTAATGGACTCACAAGAGAGGGCAGATTAGGATTTGAGGGTGATGAGGGCAATGATGTCCAACTTGATATCTTGGGTTATCGCTTCCCTGTCGGTCCAGCCGTAGTCCAGATATATGCTAATGGTGCAGGTCTGGATGACTTGGCGACCACCGTTAACCCGCTTGACTCCAGTGGTAGTGGTTCCATCTCCCGCTTTGGGCAACGAAATCCTATTTATCGCATTGGCGGTAATGGTGCAGGAGCAGGAATTACATTTACTCCAAGCGGTCCCTTCCGAGTGGACTTGGGTTACTTAAGTAATGAAGCGCCAAACCCTTCTGATGCTCAAGGTGGTGGAGGTTCTGGGATTTTCAATGGCAATTACAGCGCTATTGCTCAGGTAACGTTCCAACCATTTAAGGCACTTCGCCTTGCTGCTACCTATGTCCATTCCTACGATGAAACCAGTTTGGGTCATGGTACTGGTAGTCTGGCTTCTCAGATCAATCCAGATGGTGATATTGGTGTTGTGGGTAACTCCTACGGCGTTGAAGCCTCCATTGCCTTCAGCCCCCAGTTGGTTCTCAGTGGTTGGGCTGGCTACACTGATGCCATTGTCCTGGGAACAGGTGGGGCTGATGTCTGGAATTATGGTGCAACCCTTGCCATCAACGATTTTGGTACGGAAGGCAGCACACTTGGTTTCGTAGTAGGTATGGAACCTAAGCTGACGGGTTCTAGTGTAGCTGTGGGTAATCTCCTTCCTGGTGATCGTAGAAGAGATCCAGACACAGGCTTGCACGTTGAAGGCTTCTACAAGCTAAAAGTTTCGGATAATATTGCCATCACTCCTGGCGTTATCTGGTTGACTGCACCAGGTCATGATGAAGATAACGACGATATCTTTGTCGGGACAATCCGAACAACGTTCACGTTCTAGTCAATCGTTCTCTGAAACTAGTGGTTAGGAATGCCTTCAAATGAGTGGAGGCATTTTCTTTAACTATTGTCGTTCTATCCGCTTAGTGTGGGAGGCAGGCAAGTTAAACAACCATCAAAAGAACAGAGAAATCTCTCACCTGACGTAAAGTTGTTGCATTTGACAAATTAGTTACTGTGTTGTCGTAGAGCGATCGCATATTATCCCAGAGTATTCAAGAAAAAGCGATCGCTCCCTCAACTCTTGCTAGCTCAACATAAATTGAGTAGCAATTTTGTCAAAGTGAAAACTTTACTGAATTTTGATGTAGGGTATGATACTGAAATTCCTTTGGAATCCTTAGCCGACAAGACTTATGTTTTCTCGGAATCATTCCACTAGAATTATCGATTCAGGTGTGAGGATTATTAAACGATGTTCAAACTGCTTGGTAACGCTCTCAAAGTAAGCCCAGTTCTTCTCGGTCTATCTCTACTCGTTGCTAGCGGTGCCTACGCGGCACAAGCTACTGCAACTCAAAGCACCTCTGAGCAAACAAAAACAGCAGCTACGACTCCCGACATAGATACTGTCAGTAACGAGTCTCCTGTTGAATCCTCTACCTCTGTCTCTCAGGCAGTACCTTCAGGCGCTAGTACTCCCTTAAATCTTGCTGCAAATACATTGCCTGAAGCTAGCCAGACTCCTGTAGAACAACTTTCTGTTTCTCAACCAACAGGTTCTGAGATCAGTCCAATTGCTAATCCCGCAGACACTACCTTAGCGCAATCAACCCCAGCGACTGGAGTGGCAACCCCTAGCTCAACCAGTGAAGTTTTAGAACAAATTAACCAATACAGCCACGAAGGAATAAATAGCTCCCAAGGCCAAGTGACCAACGTTTCGCAGTTAAGCGATGTCTCACCCGGAGACTGGGCTTATGAAGCGCTGCGCTCTCTGGTCGAACGCTATGGTTGTATCGCGGGTTATCCCGATGGCACCTTCCGAGGCAACCGCGCCACGACTCGTTATGAATTTGCCGCTGGTTTGAATGCTTGTTTACAGCAGGTAGAACGCTTGATAGCGGCTTCGGTTGAGGGTTTTGTTACCCGTGAAGACCTAGAAACGCTGCAACGGCTGGTACAAGAGTTTGAAGTGGAACTGGCGACGTTGGGAACGCGGGTGGATGATTTGGAAGGACGTGTGGCGTTCTTGGAAGATCATCAGTTCTCCACGACTACCAAGCTTAATGCGGAAGTTGTCTTTTTACTTTCCGATGCCTTTGGAGATGAAGTAGCTGTTCCTTCGGGCTTTGCTCCTTCTACTGACGACTTAGATGTCAATACAACTTTCGCTGACAGAGTGCGTCTGAATTTTGATACGAGTTTCACTGGACGAGACCGTTTACGCACCCGTTTGCAGGCTCGAAACATCCAACCACTAACTGAGCGAACGGGTACTGTCATGACCGAGTTTTATACTCAAGGGGGTGACAACGACGTAATTTTAGATGAATTGAGCTACCGAGGTACGCTAACCGATGCTTTCACGTTCTGGTTAGGAACCACAGGGCTTGACCTTGATGATGTTGCTCTTGCTGTGATCGGAACACCAAGTGCCCCCTCAGACTTTGGCTCACTACAGCCAATCTACAAGCTGGCTTCTGGTGCAGGTGCAGGACTCACCTTTGGTGGTGATGGTCCCTTCCGTATTGATGCTGCCTATATTGCAAATGAGGCGGCAGATCCAAGTGAGGGTAGTGGCTTATTTGCTGGTTCTTACGCCGCCCTCGGTCAGATAACCTTCCAAGCAACTGACTTTCTGCAAATCTCTGGTACCTACGTCCATGGTTACGATGTCAGCCCTGGAGGAGGTGATGGTAGTCGTTATGCCAATGCTCCCTTTGGCGGTAATCCTTTTTCGACTAACGCTGACGGAGACCCCAACGTTTTCGACCCTGACTTGCCTGATTTCCTTAGCTCCAGAACCTCAGTTAATGCCTATCAAATAGCCGCAAACTTCCAGCTTGGTGCTATTAATATTGGGGGTTGGGTAGGTTATAGCAACGCGATCGATGAACTCAACCGTGGCGCTGGAAGAGTAGATGTGTGGAACTATGCAGCGACTCTAGCCTTCAACGATTTCGGCGGTGAAGGGAACCAGTTAGGCTTTATCTTTGGAATGCCACCCCGTAATCGGACTAACAACCTCACGGGTCGTCGTGATTTGGACACCTCTTACCACATAGAGGCGTACTACAGATACCAACTCAATGACAACATTGCAATTATTCCTGGTGCTTTTGTCCTTCTTAACCCCGAACATAATGATGCCAACGAAGACATCTATGTGGGGACGCTCCAGACTGTCTTTACCTTCTAGACGATTTAGAGAGCAAAGGTGGGGATTGAACATCCCTTAACTTGCCCAAAAGACGCTTCTCGTTGCTGCTTTTCTCAGCTTGAAACCGCTGATGTGTACCAGTGGATGCCCTTAGTCCGGTGTCGCTCAAGTATTCATCAGTGGTTTTTTAGTAAGTCTGAATAAAATGTGAAGAGGTTTGCCAGCCTAATGATGGATGTATAGCTTTGTTTTCTTTAGATAAGAAGCGGATTAGAGAGTTTTTGAGCAATTGCTCAGTATCTTAACAGTTTTATACTTCACAAATTCTTCACATTGATCTATTAACTTCAAGCTAAGCCAGACAAATTAGCAGTTAAACCGCAGTTATAGGTTTAGCTTTCGCTTTTCAAGGGCAATAGTCAAAGCACTTTGTTGCCGCGACTCGCTCTCGCCATCCTCGAAGGTAGCGTCGCTCACTCGCGAAGGTTAATCATACTTGTAGTCCACATCACGTATCGGTTTAAACGTCAAAACTGGTTGTATTGTCTGTCAAGAGTTTCCTTGGCATAAGGAAGAAACAGTGAGCATGTGTTTACCTAACACCCGTGAGCCACATATTGAATTAGCGATCGATGTTTTCAAATCGCAAAATCCGATACTGCTAATCTCTCTTAAAGACTTTCTCACGGTTTTGCCGAATCCGAAATGTGTTGAGGAAGTCTTAACAGCAGCGCTGTATCAACTAGCAGAGACTGATTCTGACGCTTGCCGTTGGATCTTGCGTAATTCTCATTATTTAGAGCCTGAACTTGATATCGCTGCTGTGGCAATCCAGTTGGCATCTACAAAGCTTCAAAAACAGGGATTTGTGCTAGGTATAGATTTTCAGGTTGAACTGAACCATCGGCTACAGGTTACTGAGCAGGCAAAGGCAAGGTTGATGATTGAAAACTCACCTGGCGATCGCCTCCTGATTGAAAAGATTTTACAGGCTAGTGATTAAGCTCAATGGTTATGTGCCGCTAGGTATTGGGTTTAATTGATAATCTAATTTAAGTCTGTTTTGTTGCCGGCTTCAGGCTTGTAAGCTTATTGTCATTGCTGCCATGAATTGTAAAATCGTCAGCACTGCCATCCTCCTCGTTCCTCTCTGGCTACAATCGCCAGCCAAAGCTTGGAATCCAGAGCATTTAGAGCAATTGCGCCAAACTGGTAGTTGTGTGGGATGTGATCTTAGTAGTGCTCAATTACCAGATGCACTTCTGAGTAATACTGACTTGAGAGAAGCAAATCTCACCGGAGCAAATCTCCTCCGTGCTGATTTAAGGCGTGCTAATCTCACTGGGGCAAATCTTGCAGGGGCGAGTTTGATTAATGCTAATTTATCAGAGGCAAACTTGGCTGGCTCAAATCTCAGTGTTGCAAGTCTTATTAGAGCAAATCTCACGGGGGCTAACCTTGCGGGTGCAGGATTAAGTTTGGCAAAGCTACCGAGGGCTAATCTCAGCGCTGCCAACTTAAGACAAGCTGATTTCCGAGCCGCTGATTTAAGGAATGCGAACCTGAACTCAGCAGATTTGACGGGGGCTGACTTACGACAGGCTGACTTGGAAAATACGCTTCTACAGAATGCTAATCTAACGGGTGTGTTTATGCCTGATAGTAGTTTCCATCCCTAGGCTGATAAGAACTGAGGAACATTCATCAATAAGGAAACGTAATTATAATTGTCCCTCAGCACCTTAGACGGTGAAATTAATTAAATGAGAAAGATGTCTCGCTATACACTACTTTCGCGCCGCTTTATCTTAAGTTTGGTGGCGTTTATTGGTATGCTTTCCTATACCGCTCGTGCAGAGGCGGCTGACTCGGTAGTACTGAAGTATAGTTTTCTCCGAGAGACGATATCAGTTCCTGAACTCTCCACTTTTGCCGAAACCGGTGAGCTTTCAACCAAGCTACGAGTTTATCTCAAGCTAGCTGGACGAGAGCCAGAGCAACTGCGGAGTCTTCTGACTCAAGAGGTCAAAGTTAATGGAGTGATTCTGTCTCGGATGTTGAACAATCCTGTTGGCGAAACGATGCTTGACCAAGTCAGTCAGGTGATTCATACTCCCACAAATCGAGCTAGCCGAGAGTCTTTACGTGCTGCCCTTGTCAGTTCTGCGCTTCCTGACGGTCAAGTCACGCTAATTGAAACGTTAGAAAACTATCCAACGTCAGAAGTGCATGTAGAAGGCGATCGCCTTGCTGAGGTAGCTCAGAAAATCACACGAGTGCTTGGGCGTCTGCCAAGTATCCCTGGACTTCCAAGAATTGGACTATGAACTAATGCGTTCGAGGTGTACCTGCTAGTAAGCAAGAGTCTCTAGGGTTTCGCGGAGATACCGACGCACCCGGCTATCAAGGCTGTGATCTTGAAGAGATTCACCCACTGAATGTTCCAGTTGCCAGCGCTGGAATCCGGAACTGGATGCGATCGCTTGTTTGAGATTATCCCAGATTTGGCTATCTTGGGAAAATTGACTAGATTCAGAAGTAGCTGAAATTGCCATAATATATACCTTAAAAAGTTGGTGGGAAACTATTTGAATAGCACTGCTTACTTGTAAAGTAACTCAGCTACTGGCTTTATACTGTGCCCTCAACAACATCTAGAGAGCAAACTCTCGCTTAAGTAGTGTTTCGACACTTCAAACCTGAGAGAATCATCATTTTTGCTCAGAAGACAACGTTGGAGATGGTGTTGTTGAAGTAGCTGACTCACTGATCGAAAAAGGCAAAATTTGATTGACCCGGACACCTGGTAGGGTAAAGTCCTGCGGCACTTTTTCGACCCGATAGGGTTCAGCCGCACTAAACTCTGACTCACTCGTGAGGAGAACTTGTGCAACACTCAAGGGGACTTGCAAGAACAAATTACTGATGAGAAAGGCAACTCCTGCCCATAACAGCCCAGCAATACGCCATCCGGAACCAAAGGGAGCAACGGCTGCCGCCACAGGCGCATCACGGTAAATCGTCCACAGTACCCAGACCATAAAAAACGCCGCGCCAACAGCTACCACTTGATTCGTCTTCGTTTTGAACAAGCTTAAGAGGCGTAGCTGCTGTGTTGTGAGTTGCTCTGGCTTTACTGCCAACACCAAAATACTGAAAATGTCGAAGGGGCGGGTCAACTGCATCCAAAGCACAGGCACAGTCCCAATGGCAATCACCAACACTAGCTCTAACCAGACAGGGAGTATCGGGTCACCGACTGCCAGTCCCAGCCAAACCAGTTCTAACGCCAGGGGTAAGGCAGCGATACCAGCGAGATGAATCCACAAAAAAGGTTCAGTCCAGAAGGAGCGCATA
Organism: Symplocastrum torsivum; assembly: GCF_059505465.1. Classification (NCBI taxonomy): domain Bacteria; kingdom Bacillati; phylum Cyanobacteriota; class Cyanophyceae; order Oscillatoriales; family Microcoleaceae; genus Symplocastrum; species Symplocastrum torsivum. The sequence goes on from NZ_JCACKQ010000134.1 coordinate 15,787, forward strand.
GATTTGTCCCTTGTTCGTAGTCCGTTGTAGCTTTTTTTGTATTATCTACGCCTGCTACTTTTCTCTGTAGCGTGTTGTCTCTTGTTGCAGCTACAGGGACGCAAAGAGTTGCGTCCCTGTAGCTAACAACTAACAACTGACTAATTGGCTGACAAAGTGCGTCGCTTCGTCACCATCTTGAAGGTTTCGATGATGTCGCCTTCAACCCAGTCATTGAACTTATCGACTCGGATGCCGCACTCAAAGCCAGCATTGACTTCCTTGACATCTTCCTTCATCCGCTTGAGGGAATCCAGAACGCCTTCGTGGACTACTTTGCTACCACGGCGTACTCGGATATTGCAGTTACGAATCGCTTTGCCTGTGAGCACGTAGCAACCAGCAACCGCACCACGCCCAACGGGGAAGACGGCTCGAACTTCGACTTGACCCAAGGCTTCTTCGACCTGTTCTGGTTCCAAGAGACCTTCCATCGCGCCTTGAATCTCATCCAAGAGCTTGTAGATGATGTTGTATTCGCGCACATCAACACCCTCTTGGTCAGCCGATTGGCGAGCACTAGGAGTGAGTGCGGTATTGAATCCAATAATCACGGCTCCACTAGCGGCAGCTAAGTCAACATCCGTCTCTGTGATTTCACCAGCCGCCGTCAACAAGACTCGGACTTGGACTTCATTTTGTGGCAATTGTCTGAGAGCACCGAGAATCGCTTCTACGGAACCTTGAACATCTGCCTTCAAAATCAAGTTGAGTTCTTTGAGTTCACCTTCTTGAGCCTGAGCAGAGAGGCTATTGAGGGTGACTCGGCGAGATGCCATCACCTGCTGTAGACGAGACTGTCGTTGTTCATCAGTTCTGGTATTTGCGATCGCACGAGCTTCTTTTTCGCTGGCGAAGACTTCAAATTCATCTCCAGCCTCTGGAACATCACTCAAGCCGAGAAGCTCTACCGCAAAGGATGGACCTGCTGCGTCAACTCGCTTGCCCCGGTCATCGATCATCGCCCGCACCTTACCAAAGACCGAGCCAGCGACAAGGCTATCACCAACCCGCAGAGTGCCATTTTGTACCAGGAGTGAAGCAATTGGACCTCTGGCTTTATCCAGGTTGGCTTCAATAACTGTACCTCTGGCGAGTCGCTCTGGGTTGGCAGAGAGTTCTTCAATATCTGCCACCAACAGAATCATCTCTAGGAGCGTATCCAGATTTTCTCCTTGAATGGCGCTAACAGGCACCATAATCGTGTCGCCACCCCACTCTTCTGGTTGCAGACCTTGATCGGTCAACTCTTGCTTCACGCGGTCGGGTTGTGCGCCCTGTTTATCGATTTTGTTAATCGCAACAACAATTGGCACTTCAGCCGCTTTAGCGTGGCTAATTGCTTCAATGGTCTGAGGTCGAACCCCATCATCAGCCGCAACGACAAGAACAGCAATATCAGTAACCCGCGTTCCCCGTGCCCGCATAGCGGTAAAGGCTTCGTGACCGGGAGTGTCGAGGAAGACAACTTGCTGGATTTCGCCTTCATGCTCTACATCGACATGGTAAGCACCAATGTGTTGAGTAATCCCACCTGCTTCACCTTGTGCCACTTTCGTTTCACGGATGGCATCAAGTAGAGTTGTTTTCCCGTGGTCAACGTGACCCATAATTGTGACCACTGGCGGACGCCGCTGGAGGTTTTCCAGGTCATTAGCATCCACCATTTCTGTAACTTTAGTCGCAGCGGCTGTTTCTTCTGCTATCTCAACTTCTACATCCAGTTCCGCTGCTACCTTCTGGGCAGTGGGAATATCTAGAGTTTGAGTGATACTAACCGCTAATCCTTGAGCGAACAGCTTCCTGATAATGTCAGTTTCAGCAATGCCCATAGTCGCAGCTAGCTCTCTGACGGTCAAAGAACCACTCAAGACGATTTTTTCTATCCGTTCGGGAGTAGTCTTCTTATCACGGCGTCGTTCACGACTCTCTGCCCTGCTGCTACCGCTACCTTTTGCTGTCGGTTTTTTCCTCTGGGTGACATTCGGCGGCGCTGTAGGCGTCTGCCCTGCAAGCGCTTTCGGTTTGGGAGGACGAGCCACAGAAAGACTAACTGCAACTGGGACATCAATTCCACTCAGCTCAGTTTCAAAGTCTTCGTCATCATCGAGAAATAGATCAGCTCGACGTTTGAGTTTTCCGCCAGCTTTTCCAGCTTTATCTTTACCTTCTTCTTCTCCGTTTTCTTCTTCCCACTCTTTCTTCTTAACCAGTCGTGGTGGAGCCGAGGGTCGTCTCAACTTCAGATCCAGCATTTCTGGTGTTTCCATGATGCCGTCTTCCCCATCAGCAGAATCATCTGCACCTCGACGACCCGTTCTACCAGCTGTTGCTGCTACATCAGGACTTTGTCCGTCACGCACAGGTCGAGTTGGGAATTTCTGGGGTCGATTGAGTTCAGGAACCGCAGGTTTGACCGGAGCACGACGGGCAGGAGGTGGGGCATCCGTGGTTGTTGATGGCTGATTGGCACTAGCTGTTCTTACTGGAGCTGGAGTGCTACTTGATTCTGAGCTTGGAGCCTCTTTGCGATCGCGTTTCAGGAGGGGTCGCTCAGCCTGATTTATCTGTGGTTTCGGTCGTGATGGTCTGACCGGTGGTTCGACAAGCTGTGCTTGAGTCGGTGATGGTCTTTCTTCAACCACAGGGATGTTTAAATTCTCCTGGGCAATCTCCTGCTCAACTGGCGGTGTTAGCTCAGCTTGTGGTTCAGGTTTGGTATCCTGTTGACCAACACGGGTTGGTCGATTGATATTGGGTTGACGCGGTTGGGGAACCGGGGGTCTAACGGGGGGTTGAGGAGGCGTCGCCATTTGAGGACCTGCCTGTTGACTAGAACTAGGACGAGATTTATACTGGCGAATTTCTAGGATTTGCTGCTTGCGCTGAGCGTTGGGGCGTCCAATCAATTTAGTCGGTGGCGCTCCAGAGCTGCCTTCTGTGGATGCCGTATGTTCGCGAGTTTTGACCGCTGTTGGGCGGTCTGAATATTTTTCTGAGGCGGCACGAATGCGTTCTGCCTCCGTTTCTGTAATCGTGCTACTGTGACTTTTGACAGAGATATTAAGCCCTTCGCAAATGCTCAAAATGTCCTTATTGTCCAAGTTTAATTCCCGTGATAATTCGTAAATTCTGACTTTACCGTTGTTCATCCAGTATTTCCCCGTCGTACCTTGCAGTTGTTACACCATAACTAAACGCTCGAATGACCGTTTGCTCATTTGTTTTGTGCCTAAGAGAGTGAATTTTGAACCGTGATGAATGTGCTTCTAAATAAATAACCAACAATCAATTTATCCTGGAGAGGAGCCTGTATGACAGTAAGCCAGTTAGTTAGTCTTCACTCGGAGCATACCCTTCTTTTCTAATCTTGCACAAATCTTTAAAAACCTGGGACGATTTTTGCGTCCATGAGTTTCAGTATTGCTTTTCAGGTTAGCTTGCTGGCTTTAGGGTGAAAACGCACCTCCAAGGAAAAAACTACTTATAACTAACTAGCCGCTCTCTTCTATCCTAGCGATTGCTTGGGTTCACCGAAAGGTTAAATTTTCCTGTTTTATAGATTTTCTTTCCCCTTTAGGTGCTTCTGGTGTTGGCTACTGCGGCTAAGCGCTGCTCCAATGTTTTGTACAGATTGTCTGGGACTGAAGCCCGAAGCGATCTGCCTAATCGGTTTTTCTTCTGAGCTGCTGCTAGACAACTTGTTTGAGGGCAAAGGTATGCCGAACGACCCATCCCCTCATCTAATTGTACCTGCCGTGATGGATAGACTCGGACAATACGCCAGAATGTCTCTTTATGAGCAACTTTGCGACAGCTTAGACAACGGCGGTAGTTTGGTTCCATCGATCAGCGACAGGTGTAAACATCTACGAGAAGAACAGATGGGATAGCGATTATCTAATTTCAGTTTATTAGTGCTACACACGAGAGGCAGGGAGAAAAGACTGTTTTCTTTGTATCCTTCATGTCCAACGTTTAGTCTCCTATTCTTCTTCTTGGCTGGTTGTTTCGGCTTGAGCCTCAGAATCCGCTAGATTCAGAGTATCTACCACTTCATCCTCATAATCATCCTCTTCAACGTCAGCTGCTGCTTGCATCGCCGCCTGAATTTTACGCTGTTCGGCTTCCTGGTCGTACTTAGCCACATCTTTAATGTCAATTTTCCATCCGGTGAGGCGGGCGGCAAGGCGAACATTCTGCCCTTCTTTGCCAATCGCCAAACTCAATTGGTCTTCTGGTACTAAAATATGAGCCTGACGTCCCTCTGGATTCACTAGTAGCACCTGCTCGACTCGCGCAGGACTCAGAGCATTGGAAATATAGGTAGATGGGTCAGGTGACCAACGAATCACGTCAATTTTTTCGCCTCGTAATTCATTGACTACTACTTGAATGCGTGACCCTCTAGCACCAATACAAGCCCCCACTGGGTCTACATCACGCTCTAAGGTATCTACTGCAATTTTAGTCCGGGGTCCAACATGACGTGAGGGCGGATTTGCCTCCCTTGCTACGGCAACAATCCGAACCACTTCATCTTCAATTTCTGGTACTTCGTTCGCAAATAGATAAACGACTAAACCAGCTGAAGCTCTAGAAACGACTAGCTGAGGACCACGGTGCGGACCTTCGCGAACTTTTTTGAGAAAAACTTTGAATGTGGTGTTGATACGGTAGTTATCGTTAGGTAGCTGTTCCCGCTTGGGTAGTTCCGCCTCGACTTCCGGGTGACCAAAGCCACTACTGAGCGCCATAATTACGGATTGCCGTTCAAAGCGTAAGGCTCTCGCTTGGAGAACAGTACCTTCTAACTCTTCAAATTCTTCCTGTACCAGCTTACGCTGTTGATCTCGGAGTTTTTGGGATAGTACCTGCTTGGTCTGAATTGCTGCCATCCGACCAAATTCGCCTTGATCGGGTGTGACATCTAAAACGACTGAATCGCCCAGTTGTGCTTCCGAAGCCACTTCCTGGACTTCTTTGAGGGAAATGTGATGATCGGTATTACCGACTTCTTCAACAATGGTTTTGGTCGATAGGACTCGAAAGCCTTCTTCTTCAACATCAAGATCGACTTCAAAATTATCGAAATAGTCTTCTTCAAAATGAAATCGGTCAAGGCGTTGAGCGCGGCGATAACGCTCATATCCTTTGAGAAGCGCTTCTCGTAGCGCTTGTTGAACCGCCGACTTGGGAAGGTTGTGGGTTTGACTGATTTCTTCGATCATCTTTTTCAGTCCGGGTAAAGCAACTATCGACATAAGCAAGTCTCCGTAATGATGAATTTATGAACTTGAAAGGCTTGTCTACAGGTTGAAAGCAAGGTTTGAGCTGACGCTATTTGCACTGCCAACTTCTCATCTCTTTTGAGCTAGATAACTAGCAAGAGTGCCAATCGCGGCTTAAACTTTATCGTCCAGCTGTACGTGGGTTACCAACTGGCGGGGAATTGCGATCGCACGCCCTTTTTGGTTTAGGTAAACCTCTGTGTCATCTCGACGAATTAACCGCCCTCGCCACTCTTTTTGACCCTCGAAAGGTTCGGACGTTTTGACGATAACGGCATACCCTTTGAACGAGATGAACTCTCGATCTGTGCTTAGCTGGCGCGAGATGCCGGGACTAGAAATTTCCAAAACATAGGTGTCTGGGATAATATCCGTCGCATCTAATCTTTCTTCCAATGCCCGACTCATCCGTTCACAGTCATCCAATCCGGTATCTCCGGTAGAGTTGCGAATATCAACACGCAGCACAGGTGGGCGTCTGTTGGTGTAAAAGACAGCCCCGACAACCTCCAATCCCAGATCTTCAGCTACTGGTGTTGCTAAATCGATTAGTTGTGGAATCAGGGGATGAGTCATGGAAGTACTCCAACAAAACAAAAAAAAGTGGGTCTAACCCACTTCCAGGTAAAATTCTTTCCAAGAAGCCTAGCGACGAATAGAGTTCCGTCCGTTGCTATGTTCGAGTTTAGCGCAATCAGCTCAGCATTGTGAGGCGATCGCTCTGAAGCTTGTTAGACAAATCACCAACAGATGGCAGGTGGGATTTATCGGGTGGTCGATAGCCCAAGCTTTGGAACGAACCTTTCAGGAGGGAGGATGTCAATGATGAGCAATTTTCCGAATTGCCCTTGTTTGTTCCAAAACTTCCTCTAAGTCTTCCTCAGACAATCGCTCGACATAATTGATTTTGACTTCCTCTAATAAATCCGTCAGTAATGATTGAATTTGCTGTAAGGTATGCTTTGCCTGGATTTCTGAGCCTAACGCTTCACTGAGGTGTTTAATCAGACGTTGAAACAGTTGATCCCCAGCCGGATCAGGTTCCATAGCACTATTAAGACCATCGTATAGAGTTTGAGAGATTTCTTTGACCAATCGTTCAGCTAATTGATTTTGTAATTGTTCCATTCCCGGCACATTCTGAAGTCCCTGGTAGGCTGGCAACTGGCTAAGAATTTTAGTAAGGTTGTGTTGCAGCAAAGCTTCTATATCAGGTCGAATTTTTGGGAGAACCTGATAAACCGTTAGCTGAATCATTAAGGTAGAGAGTGCTGCTACTTCATCCGTGTTGTTGAGGTCAATATAGGGACGAACTTCGCGTTTTGACAGCCAATTAGCGATATCTCCTTCACGAATTGAGCTTTGAACCTGGTTGATGACTCGAACTACAACTACTTCAGTTAAGTCTTCAGCAATGCTGGCAACAAACCCCTGACTGATTTGCTTCTGGATGCGATCGAGGTCGATTAACTCAGCTTGGTTTAATCGAATCGTTACAGGGATGATACGCAGCCAGCGCCAAAATGGTAGCAGCAGAAAGATGTCATACCAACGCCACAGCATGGCATCTAGCCAACTAACACCAGTGCGACGACGGCTAATAAACCAGGTACGCGCCAGAAATTCTAGACCAAATACGACAAAAAATGGAAAGTCAATTACAGCAAAACGATCTACAAATTCGCCATTTTCCCCAATTGGACGGTAGTAGTTGGTTTCGATTAATGGTCGAATTTCTCGGTTGAAAAAATCTAGCTCTCGTTTTGGACTATTTGTTGCTAAGTATTGTTGGCTCCAGAATTGGTTAAAAGCAGCTTTAGAAGAATCCTGTTCATTTTGAACATGCTCACGCATCCGATTTTTAATTCTTTCCAGAGTGCCTGTTTTATTAGCAATCTGAAACGGATTGGCATCAATCATATCAACGCTACGACGGCGCAAATCGGCAAGGATGACTTCTACTTGTTGCGATCGCAATCCTGTCTGTCCAATTTGGGTTTCTAAATCCTCCACCCTTTCTAAATATTGTTGGGTATCTCGATAAGGCTCAATACTCTTAAATTGGTCATACCATGCAGTAATTCGAGGGAGGGGAACCTCCAGCGTTAAACCACGAATCTTGATTTTGCCCTGGAGCCAGAAATCCCGTAATGGAATGTAGGTCAAGTCAAACAAAACCAAGAGCAAGTTCACCAACGCCAAAACCGCCATTATTCGTTCAAACCACAGGCTTTGGCGGACTTTACTTCTGCGTTTGGTTAGTTTTTGCAAGGATGACATGGTTGAAAGGAGGAAAACGTTTTACCCTGCCATAGCAGTTTAGACGACGAGGGAAAACCTTGTAGGTTTTATGTAAAAAAAGATGTTCTTTCTGCTGCGTTCGTCGCCTATCGCCAACTCAGTTTATAGTAACCTCCCTAAAGAGTTGCTGATTTGAATTGAGCCGCCCAAAAGCCATAGCTAAGAGTATTTTCCTACTTTGTTCACTGCCTAGATTGCTCTGGAAGTGGTCTTCCTGTTGACTCAGGTAAAGCCGGACGTGGTTGGTACGGCATCGGAATATATTGCACAGAAGGTCGTCCTCCTTGCGGTTGTGGGTATAACTCCATGAGATTGTAGATTGCAGGTGGTAGACCAACAGTGATAGGTAACCCTAGCTCTGTTGCTTCCTCAACCGTGATTGGGTAATCGTGGGTGACTTGTCCCGTAGTTAGGAAATGTACAATCTTTTCGACATTTTCCGGGGCAATCTTTGGGTTGGGGAAGTCATCTTTAAGAAGTGTCCGAACAAACTGCTGTACCTGCTGAATCGCTTTGCGAGAAAGGTCTGCCATGATCAGGGTCTGATCATCAATCTTCTCAATTGGCTTCTGTTCAACCACCTTGAGGACACTTGCTGCTGCCGTTTGACCGAGTTGCGGATCGACAGGCCCAAGGACGGCGTTGGCATCCATCACAATTTCATCGGCTGCCATTGCAAGCATTGTGCCACCGCTCATGGCATAGTGCGGAACGAAGACACTTACTTTGGCGCGGTGACGAATCAGCGCTCTTGCAATCTGCTCGGTCGCCAGCACCAGACCGCCTGGTGTATGCAAAATTAAATCAATAGGTGTCTCAGGAGGCGTCAAGCGAATCGCTCGCAACACCTGTTCAGAGTCTTCAATAGAGATATAGCGTGATAGGGGAATGCCCAGCAAGCTAATCGACTCTTGGCGGTGAATTAGTAAAATTACTCGGCTCCGGCGCTGCTGCTCAAATGAGCGCAGAGTCTGAAGTCGTCGGGATTCTATCTGACGTTTTTGCCACCCTGGCAAAAAGGATAAGACAGCTAAGAATATCCAGAATAGGTTAGAAAAGTCAAAATTCATCGCTTAAGATGCCCAAAACACAATGACTTTTATTGTTTCAAGTTCTGGCAACTTGAAGCTCTATCTCTGGGGTTAACCGCAAAGCGGGACAAAGACGCAGGGGAGTTTGACGCGGGGAGAACGTCAAAAATCTCCCCGTTTGCTAATTTTTAGCTTTAATGTTCGTTCACAGTATTATCAGCAACGAAGTTAGATTCTGGTTCATAGTATTGCTCGTAAGACCCAACGAGCGAGGACTGATGGTCGCATTTCAGGAAGCGAATACGGTAATACCATTGAGCTGGCTGATCGCGATCGCTAACATATTCCATCCCAATAATCACACCGATGTCACAGTAATGATTGCCTAGATCATCTTCCCAATGTATCGCGACGCGATCGCCAAATTGAAATTTGGGTTTGAGGAAATGTGCGATCGGTAGTTGGATTTGCCAGTATTGCTGCGGGTTTAATGCTTGAGCTGTCATGATTAATACAGTCTCCAATGAGTAATTGTTGAGGCTAGAGCCAGCGCCGGGACGTGCAAATCGAAGCGCTGGCTCTTTGGTTCTTGTGATAATAGCACCACAAAGCAATGTGTTTCAATATAGCCCAATAAACGATAAATATCTTAATAAAAGTTGGTCGTGGCAGCTTATCCGGAACAAGCCGCGATCGCTTAAATCCCTAAGTTAGGATGGCGTTAACTTGTCGCAGTGCTAGGCAGAGCGGATATGGCGAGAAATTGCTTGCGGATTAATCACGAGGGAGATTCGATACAACTTTCCTGGCAACGCGGACAATCTAATCCTCGCCCTGCACCATCGGTAACGTTTACACATCCTTTTGATGAACAAGCTTTAGCTGACTTGCGCTGGTATTTAGAAGAGTATTTGCGCTTTCCCTATAGCATTGCTATGCCCCTACCAGATTTTTATTGAATCAGTGAGTAAATCTAACGCTTCTGCTACTAAAGAAGGAAAGGCGGAATGAGGAGGGAAATCAGCGCGATCGCTTTCTCATCCTGGGAACATCTACAATAGCAAGTAAGCGATTGAATGGAGGCCTACCATGCCATCACTCTTTCCCGGCATGAATCCCTATTTAGAAAACTCGGAATTATGGTCAGATTTCCATCATCGACTCATTACAGCGATCGCTGACTTATTAGCGCCTCAATTGGAACCTAAGTATATTGTCGCTATTGAACGGCGAATTTACGAAGTCATTGGGGAAAATCCTCTGCTAGTTGGGATTCCCGATGTGATGATACAGCGTCCCATGAACGCCATCGATTCGACAACTAATGTCGCTACTTTGTCACCCCCCGCCCAACCGATAACGGTGACAGTTCCTATCCCTGAAACGATTAGACAGAGTTATTTAGAAGTGCGAAAGGTGGGAACCAATCAAGTCGTAACCTCTATAGAAATTCTCTCACCTGTCAACAAACGACCTGGTAAAGGGCGCGAAACTTATGAAGCGAAACGCCAAAATGTATTGGGCAGTTTTACTCATTTAGTGGAAATCGATTTACTCCGGCAGTGGGAGCCATTGCCAATTTTAGAAACGAATATTCAGAGTCATTATCGTATTTTAGTAAGTCGCAGCGATCGCCGGCCCTTAGCCGATCTGTATGCGTTTAATTTACCCGATGGAATTCCCTCATTTCCCCTACCTTTGTTATCAGGTGATGTCGAGCCGATTGTAGATTTAAAAGCCTTATTGGATTTAGTGTACGAGCGCGCTGTATATCGTCTACAAATCAACTACAACTCTGAACCTATGTCAGCACTGACAGAATCTGAGGCAACTTGGGCAGATGCGCTCCTTAAAGAGCAAGCCTTACGAGCAACATAAGATTTTTTGTTCTTTCACTGCAACAAGAACACCACACTCGAAATTGAACTGAAGATTTTTGCGAACACACAGAGTAAGGGCGAACAGCCGTTCGCCCCTACAAAGCGATTTGATAGGAAAAAGCGATCGCTCTCTCCTTTAAGTCTTACCGACGCGCTACGCCATCTTGCCGTGCAGCACGTTGCACAGCACCAGCAACGGCTGTCACTACTCGCTCATCAAAAACTGAAGGAATAATGTGTTCCCGATCTAAGTCTGTGGGATTTACTAAAGAAGCGATCGCACTCGCGGCTTCCAGGTACATATTCGCAGTGATTGTCGAGGCGCGACAATCTAATGCACCCCGAAAAACACCAGGAAAGGCAAGGACGTTATTAATTTGATTTGGATAATCGCTACGCCCCGTTGCCATAACAGCGACATCATCCATCACTAATTCTGGCTGAATTTCAGGGATCGGATTTGCCATCGCCATGACAATCGGGTTTGCAGCCATCGAGCGTACCATATCAGGGGTAACAACTCCGGGGGCGCTGACACCTAAGAACACATCCGAACCAGACATCGCCCCAGCAAGTGTACCAGCCGCTTCAACAGCAAATTCTCGCTTTTGTTCAGTTAAGTCAGAGCGTGTTGTGGAGAGGATGCCTTTGGAGTCACACATCAAAATTGTCTTGGCACCTGCCTTACGCAGTAATCGGGCGATCGCAACTCCCGCTGCACCTGCACCATTAATCACAATGCGGACATCTTCTATTGATTTATTCACCAACTTCAGGGCATTAATTAACGCCGCAAGGCTGACAATTGCTGTCCCATGTTGGTCATCGTGAAAGACTGGAATGTCCATCTCTTGCCGCAATCGCGCTTCAATTTCAAAGCAACGAGGTGCGCTGATGTCTTCAAGGTTAACCCCACCGAAGACAGGAGCGATATTTTTGACAGTTTCGATAATCGTGTCTGTATCTTGGGTGGCTAGGCAGATTGGGAAAGCATCGATCCCGGCAAATTCCTTGAAGAGCATCGCTTTGCCTTCCATGACTGGCAGCGCCGCCTCTGGCCCCAAGTTACCCAATCCCAATACGGCACTACCATCAGTAACAATGGCAACTGTGTTGCTTTTGATCGTGAGGGAGTAAACCTGTTCTGGATCTTGCGCGATCGCATTGCAAATCCGAGCGACTCCAGGGGTGTATGCCATTGCCAAATCTCCCTGATTATGCAGTGGCAGTTTGCTTTGCATATGAATTTTGCCACCGCGATGCAGGTTAAATGTGCGATCGTAGACATCGATAGTTTGGATGTCTGGCAGTGCCCTGACAGCTTGCACAATCTGCTCAGCGTGTTCAGTACTGGCGGCATCAATGCTAATGTCACGAGTGGAAATCTTACGAGTCTGCTCAACGAGCGTAATCTCTCCTAAATTACCGCCGACAGAAGCGATCGCCTGAGTGACGCTTGCCAACATTCCGGCGCGGTTGGGAACTTCTAAACGAATCGTTAAACTAAAACTAGGGTTGGGTGTTAAATGTATCATTCTTTATTGAGGCAAGGAGTTGAAATTTGAGATTTTAGATTGAGTCAAAAATCTCAAACCTCAATCTAAAATAACCCCTAGCCTATAAGAGAGAACCGAAGAGCAATTGTACCTAGTTACACCAGTTGGAGGTGACGTGCCACATTTATGGCAAGTCTCTATATAGAAATCGACATCAATGCGCCAAAGCAACGGGTTTGGCAGATTTTATTCCAAAAAGACAAGTGGAAGTACTGGAACACATTTTTATTCGACTGTGACTCAGATGTGCCGTTTCAGCAGGGACAAGAGGTATACCTCTCGTTGCGACGACTTCCTGATGAGGAGGAGACAGAGTTTGAGCCGTTGATTACACGAGTGCAGCCCAATGTCTGCCTCAGTTGGGTTTCCTCGATTCCTGGCTTTCGCAATGAGTATGTCTTTGAGCTGCAAGAAATTGGTGTTGGTCGTACTAAATACGTTCACAAGACCAGTTATTCAGGAATTTTAACTCGTGTGTTTTTGCCGTTCATTCGGGAAGACGAACAACGCGGTATTAAACGGATGGCACGGGAGTTGAAGCGGTACGTTGAACGTTTTTAATTCAAGTAGTAGGGTGCGTCGTGACGCACCCTACAAGTAGAGTTGTTGCGTAAGCCCCTACCCTATTGCATCCATAAAAGCCCTCTGCCTCCTGCCGTCTGCCTTCTTCACTCGCTAATCACTCCTACCCAGAATCAGATCGACCAAGCTATTAATAAGGCGATCGCGTTCCAATGGCAGAATGTCCTCACCATGCAGCATCTCCTGAAGGATGATGTAATGCACAAGCGCTCCAATGAAAGTACGTGAAGCAACTTCTGGATCGGGAAGCCGGAGTTTAGGATGAGAGGCAAGGTATTGACTGAGAGCCTCAATCGTCGGTTTTTCAATGTTACGCACGAAAGATTGAGCTAATTCGGGGAAACGTCCAGACTCACCAATGATCAGTCGAATAAGGGTGAGAATCTGCGGATCGGTCATAACGTTCTCTAACATTCCTGTTGCAAAACGTCGCAGGACAATGCTTGGTTCTCCCTCAAGAGATTGGATGTTTTGGAGGTTGAATACTGACTTTTTCTGTGCTAATTGCTGGATGAGTGCCGTGAACAATCCTTCTTTGTCTTGGAAGTGGCTGTAGACTGTTGCTTTAGAAACCCCTGCTGCTGCCGCAACTTTGTCCATACTAGTCGCCGCATAACCGTGTGCCAAAAATTCTCGCATGGCACCGTCCAAGATGGCTTTGGCTTTTTCTGCTGACAATTCACGGTCTGGGCTTTTGGTCTTTTTCATTTTCTACTTGAGAAGACACGCAAAAGGATTAGTGCTAACTGAGAATTCAATTAGCTACTTTTGCCTGTTTATAGGATACCTCTTGACTTTATTGTACTAAACCGACTAGTCTAGTTGTATTAAAAACTGAACTGTATAGTTTAGTTGCGTTGAGATTAAACCAGGAGTTAGCCAATGCTGAATCATTCAACAGCGAGTGGTTCCCCTTCCTCCCAAACGCAAACGCACAATCCTCGCTGGATCATCCTGGCAGTCGCAACAACGCTTTTAGTCGGTGGGGTTGGGGCTTACACCATCCGGCAGTTTCAGTCCTCCCAAGCTGAGACAACCCAAACAGAAGTCAGTGTGCCGGAAGTCAAGACGGTGACAGCACTTGGACGATTGGAGCCAAAGGGAGAAGTGATTAAACTCTCCGCTCCAACCTCTAGTCAAGAAAATCGGGTTGAGCAACTGTTGGTGAAGGAAGGCGATCGCATTAAGGCAGGGCAGGTGATTGCGATTTTGGACAGTCGTGCTCGCCTTCAAGCGGCTTTAGAAGAGGCACAAGAACAGGTGAGAGTCGCCCAGGCAAAACTTGCGATCACTCAAGCTGGAGCAAAACGGGGTGAAGTTGAAGCGCAACGAGCGGAGATTGCAAGGCTTGAAGCCGAACGTCAAGGTGATGTTGATGCCCAAGCTGCAACGGTTTCTCGCTTAGAATCTGAACGCCGCAATGCCCAAATCGAATACAACCGCTATCAATCGCTGTATCAGCAAGGAGCCATCTCAGCCTCCGAACGTGACAGCAAACGCTTAACCCTAGATACCGCCGAGCAAAGGCTGCAAGAAGCACAAGCCGAGTTGAATCGCACCCGCTCAACCAGTCCGCAAGAACTGAATAAAGCGAGGGCAACCCTGAATCAGATTGCTGAGGTGCGTCCTGTGGATGTGGAAGCTGACAGAGTAGAAGTCCGTCGTGCGATCGCGTCTTTGAAGCAGGCAAAGGCAAATCTGGATGACGCTTATGTGCGATCGCCTCAAGACGGAACGGTGATGGATATTCATACCCGTGCAGGTGAAGTGGTGTCCGATGACGGCATCGTTGAGATTGGACAAACCAAACAAATGGTTGCCGTTGCAGAGGTTTATCAAAGCGATATTAGTAAAGTTCGTCCAGGGCAGCAAGTGCGAGTAACAAGTGATTCCATTCCTGGGGAATTGCAAGGCACAGTTGAGCGGGTTGGTTCACAGGTACGACGACAGGAGATTGTCAACACCGACCCCAGTACCAACATTGACTCCAGAGTTGTTGAAGCCCATGTCGCACTTGATGATACCTCTAGCCAGAAAGCAGCTCAATTCACAAATCTGCAAGTCAAGGTGGAGATCGAACTGTGATTGGATTCATTCAACAACTTCAGCGACGAACGCCCCTCGGCTGGCTGCAACTGAGTCGGGAAAGAAGCCGTCTTTTGGTTGCCTTATCAGGTATTGCCTTTGCCGATGTACTCATGTTCATGCAGATGGGCTTTCAGGCAGCGCTGTACGACAGCAACACCCGCCTCAGTCGTTCGTTGAACACGGACATTGTTTTGCTCAGTCCCCAAGCCCGTAATATGCAAAACTTGTCAACGTTTTCGCGGCGACGGCTATATCAAGCAATGGATATTCCCGGAGTCAAGTCGGCAGAAGTCTTGCAATCGAATACGATTAACTGGAAGAACCCCCAAACCCGCAAAGAAACCTCGATTCAAATTGTTGGGTTTAACCCTGACCAGCCAGCGTTTAATCTACCAGAAGTTAATCAACAGTTGGACAAAATTAAGCTGCCAGATAGTGTCCTATTTGACCGGGCGAGTCGAGGCGATTATAAAGAAGCGATCGCGCAAGTTGAACAAGGTAAAACCGTAACTACCGAAGTCGAACGGCGCACAATTGCGATTTCTGGTCTTTTTAAATTAGGCGCTTCCTTTGGGGCGGATGGGGTTCTGATGACCAGCGATCAGAACTTTTTGTTGCTATTTCCCAGGCGTGAGGCAGCGAGTATCAATCTTGGTTTGATTTACATTGAACCGGGATATGAGCCGGAACAGGTAGCAACAGCCTTAAAATCCCATCTCCCTGATGATGTCAGAGTGCTGACTCATGAGGAATTAATCGAGTTTGAGGAGAGTTACTGGAAAACAGGAAGCCCAATCGGTTTCATTTTCAGCTTGGGTGCAGCGATGGCATTTGTCGTCGGTGTGGTGATTGTCTATCAAGTTCTTTCTACCGATGTGAATAGTCACATGAAGGAATATGCCACGTTTAAGGCAATGGGATATCACAATTCATATTTACTCGGTGTTGTGTTTGAAGAAGCGATAATCCTTGCTTTCTTGGGCTTTATCCCAGGAACAATCTTGCCCTTGGGACTGTACAAATTGGCGGCATCGGCTACAGCCTTACCCATTGCCATGACCTTATCACGCGCCGTGCTGGTACTGGTGCTAACGATTATCATGTGTGCCTTGTCTGGTGCGATCGCGACCCGAAAACTCCAATCTGCTGACCCTGCCGATATGTTCTAAAGCCAGCCATGACAACTAATTCCGTCATTTCCATCCAAAATCTCGACCACTACTTCGGTCATAGTCAACTCCGCAAGCAAGTTCTCTTTGACATCAATTTAGAAATTAATGCGGGTGAAATTATCATCATGACGGGTCCCTCTGGCTCTGGCAAAACTACGCTTTTGACCTTGCTAGGGGGTTTACGTTCTGCTCAATCGGGCAGTTTAAAAGTATTGGGAAAAGAACTCTGTGGGGCAAGTCAAAATCAACTGACAGAGGCACGACGCCAACACGGTTATATTTTTCAAGCGCATAATCTACACGGCAGCCTAACCGCCCTCCAGAACGTCAAGATGGGCTTGGAACTGCATAAGGATATCAGCTTAGAAGAGATGCAAACTCGCTCAGCCCAAATGCTGGAGCAAGTAGGATTAGGAAATCGCTTGAATTACTATCCAGATGACTTGTCCGGTGGACAAAAACAACGAGTAGCGATCGCACGCGCCCTCGTCAGCCATCCTAAGATTGTCCTAGCCGATGAACCGACTGCTGCCCTTGACAAAAAATCGGGACGAGATGTGGTAGAGATGATGCAAAAACTCGCCAAAGAACAGGGCTGCACAATTTTGCTAGTGACTCACGACAACCGCATCCTCGACATCGCCGATCGCATTGTCTACATGGAAGATGGTCGTCTAGCCAATAATCCTAAGGCGGCGGCATTAGTGGAATAACCTTAACTTACGTCCAGAATTCAGGATTCTCCTGAACACAGCCACTTCTGTATTCTTCTTGTTCAAATTGTAATTGCTGAAGTTGCTCAAGCGATTGAGTAAAACTGTATTGGCTTCAAAAAAAGCTTGTACTATTCATGCTTAGTGCCGTCAGGCATGATTGTCCCCTTTAAGTCAGCATCCCGTAGAGTTGCCTGCTTGAGATTAGCATCCAGCAAAACGGCATCAACTAAGATTGCTTCAGTTAGGTTAGACCAGCAAAGTTTAGCGCGGTAGAAATTTGTTCTCGACAGATCGGTACCTCGCAGGGTTGTCCAACTCAGATTTGCTCCGCGTAAATTAGCCCCAATGAGGATAGCATCTGTCATGTTGGTGCCATTTGCTTTTGCCCGACTCAGGTCTACCTGACTCAGATTAGCTCCAGTAAAGTTTGCACCATGCAATAAGGCTTTGACGAGATTTGCTCCTTTTAGGTTTGTCCCAACTGCGATCGCATTGGTTAAATTCGCCCCTTCCAGACTGGCACCCACTAAAAGAGCATGAGAAAGATTCGTTCGGCTGAGGGTGGCTTCAAATAGTTTTGCCTGACTCAAATCCGCTTCCCGGAGAACCGCTTCACTAAGAATCGCTTCCGTCAGATTCGCTTTAGTGAGATTGGTGCCACTCAAGTTGGAGGATCGCAGACTAGCATCACTCAAGTTCACCTCACTGAGATTTGCTTCGCTCAGGTTACTGCCAATCAAGTTCGCTTCCTGTAAGTTAGCGCCTTGTAAATTAGCGTGAGAAAGGTTCGCTTCCCGTAAATTAGCCCTTTGGAGGGATGCCCCAGCTAGATTAGTCTGAGTGAAGTTCGCTCCTCGCAAATTAGCCTCACTCAGGTCAACTCCAGCGAAAGACAGTCCCTGGAAGTTAGAATTGCGAAAATCTCGTTCTCCTGCTGCGTATTGCTTCAGCAGTGTGCCAACATCCATGATTATCTCTGCCTCGCGTGTCGTTTTCAAAAAATGTCAGAAAGATTAATTTTCACCCACTGACAAATCAACAGAAGAATTACTGACAAAATTCGCGAGAATCTACATAACGAGCCAAATAGTCATGTAGTCTGAGACAATCAAAAAATAGCTGACGAGTTGTGGTTACGGTTAGCTGTTTGCTCAACGACTGAATCGGTAAGTCCCTGTTATTGAGCATTGATGTCGCTAACCTCAATACTCACACCGCTGATAGCTGATAGCTAAGGGAAGAACACACCAATGTCGGACAACTTTAGAAGCCGAGTCGTTACTCAGGGCGTCCAGCGATCGCCTAATCGAGCAATGTTACGGGCAGTTGGTTTCCAAGACCAAGACTTTACCAAGCCAATTGTCGGTATTGCCAACGGGTACAGTACAATTACGCCCTGCAATATGGGGTTGAATGGGTTGGCACTCCGGGCAGAAGCAGGAATGAGAAGCGCGGGGGCGATGCCCCAGATGTTCGGTACGATTACGATCAGTGACGGGATTTCGATGGGCACGGAAGGGATGAAGTATTCCCTGGTGTCGCGAGAAGTAATTGCCGATTCAATTGAGACAGCCTGCAATGGGCAGAGCATGGATGGTGTTTTGGCAATTGGTGGCTGTGATAAAAATATGCCAGGGGCGATGATTGCGATCGCACGGATGAATATCCCGGCAATTTTTGTCTATGGCGGTACGATTAAACCCGGTCACCACAACGGCAAGGACTTAACAGTTGTGAGTTCGTTTGAAGCCGTAGGACAATTCAGTGCTGGCAAGATTGACGAAACCGAACTGACAGCGGTAGAGAACAAGGCTTGCCCTGGTGCGGGTTCCTGTGGTGGGATGTTTACGGCAAATACAATGTCTTCGGCGTTTGAAGCGATGGGGATGAGCTTGGCTTATTCTTCGACTATGGCGAACGAAGATGCCGAAAAAGCCGATAGTGCTGAAAAATCTGCCTTTGTTTTGGTAGAAGCGATTCGTAAGCAATTAACGCCGAAACAGATTCTTACCCGCAAAGCGTTTGAAAATGCGATCGCAGTAATTATGGCAGTTGGTGGCTCGACCAATGCTGTGTTACATCTACTTGCGATCGCTCATGCGATTGGTGTTGAGTTATCCCTGGATGACTTTGAAATCATTCGCGCCAAAGTCCCTGTACTATGTGACCTAAAACCTTCTGGGAAGTATGTCGCAACCGACTTACACAAAGTTGGCGGTATCCCACAGGTGATGAAAATGCTCTTGGCGCATGATCTGCTTCATGGTGATGCCCTCACAATCACAGGTCAAACCCTTGCTGAAGTCTTAGCCGATGTTCCAGAGGAACCACCAGCCAATCAAGATGTGATTCATCCTTGGGATAATCCAATCTATGCTCAAGGACACTTAGCCATTTTGCGAGGTAATCTGGCAACAGAAGGTGCGGTGGCAAAAATCACAGGCATCAAAAAGCCGCAAATTACTGGTCCTGCACGGGTATTTGAATCAGAGGAAGCCTGTCTGGATGCGATTCTCGCAGGACAGATTAAGGCAGGTGATGTAATTATTGTCCGCTACGAGGGACCAAAGGGTGGGCCAGGAATGCGGGAAATGCTAGCACCCACTTCTGCGCTTATTGGTGCAGGTTTGGGTGATGCAGTCGGTTTAATTACCGATGGACGCTTTTCCGGTGGTACTTACGGGATGGTAGTTGGTCATGTTGCACCAGAGGCAGCGGTTGGAGGGACAATTGCCTTAGTCCAAGAAGGTGACACCATTACAATTGATTCGCCAGCGCGGTTGTTACAGCTTCATGTTTCAGATGAGGAATTAGAGCAACGTCGCGCTAACTGGAAACCCCGAAAACCTCGTTATACAACGGGTGTGCTGGCAAAATATGCCAAGCTTGTTTCTTCTAGCAGTGTCGGTGCAGTGACGGATTTGGGGTTGGATTAAGCCTAATACTACTCGGAAATTAACTGTAGCTGAGATGGTGGAGGGAGGCGATCGCAATAGCTATTTTAGGTTGTGGTGAACCATCCTGAGTAATGCGATCGCAAATAACAAGAGTATGGGTTGACGGACTTATGGCTAAGGACGTTGACCCATTTTTATTTGGATAGGATGTTTGATAAGGATTACGCAGATTTTAGCGAGTTAAATCAATGCTATCTCCCTTCCCCGGTATGAACCCCTGTTTAGAACATCATGCCTTGTGGTCAGAAGTGCATAAGCGGTTGATTGTTGCGATCGCGGATGCACTATTTCCTAAGTTATCCCTCTTCTGTCACTCTCCGAGAATTAGAATGAAGAAATAAATATTGTAAACCTCGTGCATTGTAGACAGGGTAATGGATGTAGAGTTACAAATCCTGAAACATTTGGCAAGAGATGCACAGCCGACGGTATCCTTCATCGATAAATATTGTGTGGGGTACAAAGACAGACTTATTTCCGGAAGTGAGAAGTTATGAATGTTTTAAATATTTACATCTAGGAATAATCTCAGGAATCAAGAGAAAATCGCTACCGGAAATCGCGAAAGTAGTAGGATTAAAATCTGCCCAAGCACTGCATCACTTCCTAGCGAAATCACCTTGGTCAGTAACCCAATTAAGAGAGCGAAGATTATCGCAAACATTAGCCGTATTAAAGGGCAATGCGCTCACAGTAGTAATCGATGAAACTGGAGATTTTGTCTTTAAATCAATCTGGTTCAACTGAAGCTGAGATTCAACCGACTCCTGTTGATTTCTCTAGCCATCAACAATGGAATCTTCAAACGGGCTGGAAAAATGTTTTAAATAATCTGCGTTTAATTATCCAGCCGACTCTTGCCTTGTCGCTCATTTTTCCTTGGCTAGACCTTTTCCCTAATCCTTCTTTATTGCTCAGTTTTCACGAGTTAATTCATGCCATGAATCAATTTCAACCTTTTTTTCCTGATGGATAGTTTGGCTTTCTTGTTGCTTCGTATTTCGGAGAGTGACAGAAGAGGGATACTACTCGATCGCACTAAGATAGGTTTGAGTTACCTAGAGGTGGCAAATGATTCAGGAATATCTCCAAAAGGCGATGGAAGCAGCACACTATGAGCTGCTTGAGAATAATGAAGGCTTTTACGGGGAAATCCGTAGCGTATCTGGAGTATGGGCAACAGGCATTACCCTAGAAGCCTGCCGTAAGGAACTATTAGAAGTACTAGAAGAGTGGGTAGTCGTTGGTATTGCGATGGGTCACGACCTACCGGAATTTAACGGCGTGACTATTCAAGTCAAATCTGTTGCTTAAATCGAATCTTCTTCAAAACAACCCCTTAAAAAGCGATCGCATCCTCACCACAATACGCGGTTCCTTCTTATGGTGAATGCTGAACGAAATCGCTACTTCTGTTCTGGATGACTTGCTTCTGGTGCGGCTGCGCCCATCTCGCTAATTGTATTGATCATTTGGTAGAGACGTCCGGTATCTCGTCGATTGAAGTAAAGAAGAAGGCGGGGGAGTTCAGCCGTTTCGTCTGGTGTTTCTTGAGGTAAAGCCGAACTTTTCTCAATTCGTCCTTTCACCAAGATGTCGCTGAAATCTTCATTCAGCGTCTCAACATCAGCATCTGATAACTCTAATTTGAGACGCATCACTAACTGATCGCCAACGTAGCGGATGGAATGATAAACGCGGTAAAAGTTGTTAATCGCCTCATAAGCGACATCTAAGTTATCGGTAACGGTATAAAGGCAAGAATCCTCTGGACTAACCAAGCCACGTTGAACTAAATGCTTGCGAACATAAGCATCCCATTCTTGCCAGTAGGTGCCACCAGCCTTATCAACTAACACCACGGGTACTGGACCCGATCGCCCAGTTTGGCAAAGAGTTAGGCACTCAAACGCTTCATCCTGGGTACCAAAGCCACCGGGAAAAAGTGCGATCGCATCACTTTCTCTCAAGAAAAATAGCTTACGTGTGAAGAAATACTTAAAATTAATCAGCTTCGGGTCACCTGCAATAAATGGATTCGCACCTTGCTCAAAAGGCAACTCAATATTTAGACCAAAGGACTTTTCCGCACCAGCACCGACGTTCCCCGCCTCCATAATGCCGCCACCAGCACCCGTCATCACCATAAATCCCTGTTGCGTCAAATAACGCGCAAACTCAGTCGCAAGCTTATATTCCGGAGTCTCTGGCGCGAGCCGTGCTGAACCGAAGATTGTTACTTTCCGAACATGTCGATACGGATAAAATACTTGAAACGCCCGCTCCATATCCTCTATGGAGGCAGTTAAAATTTTCCAGTCCAAACGGTCAATCTCCTCCTCCGTTAGCCGCATGATGACAGCTAAGGCACGCTGAATCCATTTCCCATGTTCCAGAGTGGGTAACTGCTCAATCAGTGCCGCTAAATCTGTTTGAAGTGACTTGAGGGCATGGTCAGAAGGAGATAGAGTCATGACTTCACTACAATAGGGGCATTCTATTCTATCGAGATTCGCTAAAGTCTGTGAAACCATTGTATTACCAGACACCCACGCTCAAAAATTTCAGTGGTGGATTGTGACCAAAAGCTCCTCAGTTAGATCGCTCATAGAATTTAGTTCGTCCAAAGCTCAGAATTCTCCTGAACTCCTGAACACAGCCACTTCTGTGTTCTTCTTGTTCATATTTCATTAAAAAGCGCCTTAATTTTGATGCTTAAGGCGCTTTTGATGGTATTAAAAATTGTTAAGTTAACCCTGATGAAGGATCGACTGAACAGTTACTCAAGAAACAGAGCTTATTATCTCAAGGTAGGCTCAATAATATTGTCCTAGCCTTACTTCATGGCTATAGATGTTCCTCTCGTACACCCGCTTAACTTTGTAGGTAATTAGAGGTATTTTTCTAAGGTGTTCGCCAACGTTGTTTTGGGAACTGCACCTACTACCATATCTACCCGCTGACCACCTTTAAAAATCATTAAAGTTGGGATACTGCGGATACCATACTGACTTGCGACGTTAGGATTTTCGTCAGTGTTGAGTTTAACGACTTTGATCTGACCATCGTATTGCTGCGCGATTTCATCCACAACAGGCGCAACCATCCGACAGGGACCACACCAGGGCGCCCAAAAATCAACTAAAACGGGAACTTCACTTTCAAGTACGTCTTGCTTGAAACTGGCATCTGTAACTTGTACGGCTGCTGACATGCCTGGAAATCCTTGCGTGTACTGTTTCTATGTATCTAAGGAATTCTACCATAGTAAAAACCCTGGACATATACCCTAAAACGTATACATTTAGACATAAACTTGAGTCTACTCGACCTAATATTTCCAGGCACTATTACAATCCTAAAAATAAAAGGAACCGCCCGAACGCAGTCCGGGCGGAGTGTGGTGTGAGGAGTGAACGGAAACATTCGTCTCCGCTATCTACTATTGTAAGCGACAGCTTTAGTTTTTCTAGTGATTGACAAGCGAGTCCGGAGATTTTTTCTCGTTGTCTTCCGTGCCTATTTCTCCTTCAATAGGTAGCTAGGGCAGCGCGGCAGAAATAAGTAGTCAGTTAACAACGGAGCCAAAAGTAGAAAGTATAAGCCTTTGTTCCTTCTGCCCTCTGCCCTCTACCTTCTGCCTTTTTGTACTAGCTTATTTACCCATCCCTAACTGCTGCGCTTTCTGGTAAACCTTTCCTTCCGTTAGCAGAGAAGGGGCAATGATCACTTCGACTTGCTGCATCTCTTTGAGATTTTTGGCTCCCAAGGTTCCCATGCTGGTTTTCAAGGCTCCTAAAAGGTTGTGGGTGCCATCATCGAGTTGTGCAGGGCCAATGAGAATCTGCTCTAGAGTGCCAGTGCTACCGACCTGGATGCGCGTACCGCGAGGAAGGACCGGACTCGGCGTTGCCATGCCCCAATGAAATCCTTGCCCTGGTGCTTCTTTTGCTCTTGCAAATGGAGAACCTATCATAACACCATCTGCACCACAGGCAATGCATTTGCAGATGTCGCCACCTGTAATTAAGCCGCCATCAGCAATTACAGGCACGTAGTTACCCGTTTCATTGTAGTAGTCGTCACGAGCAGCAGCACAGTCAGCAACGGCTGTTGCTTGGGGTACACCCACACCTAAGACACCACGAGACGTACACGCTGCACCGGGACCAATACCAACCAAAACGCCAGAAGCTCCAGCCTTCATCAAGTTGAGGGCAACGTCGTAAGTGACACAATTACCCAGAACAACTGGAATTGGCATATCTTGACAAAATTCCGCCAAATCTAGGGGAGTGATTGACTCCGGGGAGAGGTGAGCGGTGGTAACGACTGTTGCTTGCACAAAAAATAAATCAGCACCAGCAGAAGCAACAACTTCGCCGTATTTCATTGCACCTGCTGGTGTTGCACTCACAGCAGCAATTCCGCCTTGGTTCTTTATTTCCTGAACCCGTTGTGTGATGAGTTCTGGCTTAATTGGCTCAGCATAGAGTTCCTGCATGAGGGCAACGAACTCAGTCTTCCCGACTGATGCAATGCGGTTAAGTACTGGTGAAGGGTCAGCATAGCGGGTTTGAATGCCTTCTAGATTCAGAACCCCCAGCGCCCCTAGCTGAGACAGAAGCACTGCCATCTGCACATCGACCACTCCATCCATCGCACTCGCAATAATCGGAATTTCTCGCTCAAGGCCACCAATTCGCCAGCGAGTGTCTGCCAAACTAGGGTCTAGCGTCCTATTCCCCGGAGAGAGAGCAATTTCATCGATTCCGTAAGCTCTTCGAGCTGTCTTGTTGCGCCCAATTTGAATATCCACAGCGTCTACCCGTTCCCATAACTATTAGGTGCTAGCGTATCAAATTGCAGGGGTGATTTGTCTTAAGCTGCCAAAGCTTCAAGCCTTGTTGAGCAGTTCCCCTGGTATCTACAACAAATTCGGCTGGAATGTCTAGCGCCGACTTCCAGCACCAAGACTTCTCTTGACACCAATGACGATTGGGCACCGTTATCGCGAACTGTCTTGAACCAAGTGGAAAACGCTATAGTTCCACTCTCCTTGAACTCAACAAAAACATCAATTCGCTCACAATGAGAAACCAAATTCTAGAAACCCTCATTACTACCCTAGAGCCAATAGATTTTGTTTTAGCGTTTTGGCAGGGAGGTTCAGCCGCACATGGATTCACCGATGAGTGGTCAGACCTTGATATTGTGGTCATTGTGGAGGATGGTCACGTTGAAGAAACATTTTCGATAGTTGAACAAGGTCTTTCCACACTCTTTGAAATTCGCTTCAATCTCAGAATACCT
The DNA here is from genome assembly GCF_059505465.1 of Symplocastrum torsivum. Classification (NCBI taxonomy): domain Bacteria; kingdom Bacillati; phylum Cyanobacteriota; class Cyanophyceae; order Oscillatoriales; family Microcoleaceae; genus Symplocastrum; species Symplocastrum torsivum. The sequence goes on from NZ_JCACKQ010000134.1 coordinate 40,713, forward strand.
GAACCAACATGGCATGGTCATTCTCAATGCTTCTATCAGTTAGAAGGAGTCAGTCCTTTCTTAATGATTGATTTTGTGGTGATGCAGCGGAGTAACCCTAACCACTTTTTAGAGGTGGAACGACATGGAAGGAGTGTGATTGGTTTTGATAAAGCGGCTCTTCTTGTTCCAACGGCTTTGAATAAACGTGAGCATTTCTCGAAGATGAAGGAAAGATTCACTTACCTGAAAATGGATTTTCATTTGACCCAAACCTTGCTCAAAAAAGAGATGAATCGTGGACGTTGGATAGAGTCCGTCTCTAACTACCACGCTTGGACTCTTCAACCTCTAATTGAGCTGCTTAATATGGTATATAGACCTTATCGATACGATTTTAGGGTGAAGTATTTTAGTCGAGATTTGCCGCCTGAAGTCGTAGTGCAAGTAGAGCCACTTTATTCTGTAGTAGACTTAGCCGATCTTGCAAAAAAACAGCAACTCGCAGAAGCTCTTTTTGTAGAAACCTTACCTCGTGTAGAAGAGGCGCTTCAGAAATTTAGCAATATTGATTAACAAATAGCCTCGCTCAAGACTTTTGAAGAAATAGGAAGAAGTGATATAATTTTAAGCCTGCTGGAAAAGCTAGTACTACGGTGTTCAGCAAGGATGCGATGTTGTAACAACACGCTGGTGAAGCGATCGCAAAAAAGTTTAGACAAGTTTAAAGGCTGTAAAAAACGAATCATCACAAGCCAAGTATTTCAGGAACCCGCCAAGTACCTGGATTTGTGAAGTGTAATTTTTTCTCTTAAGTCCCATCGTAATGAAAACACCAGCACTAGTTTGCCGGGAGCAACTTACGATTGGACTGCTGCCTACCTCTAGAGTCAGAGCCATTTAATTATAAATCTCAGCAACCAGATGGAGGCAAGCAATGTTAAGATTTGTAATGATTGTTTGACAATCGACGAATAATCTCAATTAAGTGTTGGCTGATGAGGGAAAGAATTAGCGATCGACCACAATCCGGTATTCCACTGAGTGACCAAGACAGGGAAGCGCTAGATGAGATATTTGCAAAAGTAGAGCTTGAGGAGATGAGACACATTGAGGCGACTGTTGCTCGCTACTCAGTAGCTCCTCTTGAACCTTGGGAAGAGACAGGCTGGGTCATCAATAGCTCTCTTCCTATTGGTCCGGAACCTATAGGCTAAAGATGGGTTGGCTTTACGCTGAAACTAATCGTCCTGCCTCCTGCTTGAGATCTTTATAGACGTGATTGAAAACTATAAAGGCAGATTACGGTTAATCCTACTCGTCCTCTACCCAGAAATTGCTTGATAATTAGCTTAGGGTAGGTTTTTATATTTAAGCTTTGATTCAATCTGAAACTTTAGAATTACTAGAATGGTCACGCCTGTGCCAGCACCTGGCTACATTTGCCGCTACAAAGCTGGGAGTTGTTGCTGCGCGTAATCTCCGAATCCCCGCAACTCAACCGGAGAGTCTGCGCCTACTGGACGAGACAAAAGAAGTCTACCAGTTAGAAAATCAGTTGACTGCGGGACTGACTTTTGAAGGCATTCAGGATATTGGGGAGTCTTTGGAACGGGCAGAACTTCAAGGGCTTCTGACAGGAGAGGAATTACTCGCGATCGCAACAACACTTTCTGGTATGCGTCGCTTACGTCGTGTGATTGATGACCAAGAAGATGTGCCAGTTCTTGCCCAACTGGTTGCTGATATGCGGACGTATCCAGAACTAGAGCAAGAAATTCACCGCTGTATTGATGATCGGGGTGATGTCGCTGATCGTGCAACACCAAAACTGGCAGGTATTCGCAGTCAACTCAAGTCAGTCCGAGACAGGATTTACCAAGTTCTCCAAGGAATTTTGCAGCGTCAAGGCAATGCAGTCCAGCAACAGGTGATTACTCAGCGAGGCGATCGCTTTGTGATTCCTGTCAAAGCCCCACAGAAAGACGCGATTCCTGGAATCGTTCACGATACCTCTAGTACGGGTGCAACATTATATATAGAACCCAACGCAATTATCGGACTGGGAAATCAACTCAGAACGTATCGCCGTCAAGAACAAACCGAAGAAGAAGCTGTACTTCGCGCTCTTACAGAGCAAGTAGCAGCAGTTAAACCAGATTTAGAGCAGTTACTCGCTATAGCCACCACCTTAGATTTAGCAACAGCAAGAGCACGCTATAGCTTGTGGTTGGAAGCGAATCCACCGAGATTTGTTGAGCGGAATGTAGGAGAAACCATTACTCTGCGCCAACTGCGACATCCATTATTAGTGTGGCAACAGCAGCATGAACAGGGACACCCAGTTGTTCCAATCAACGTACAAGTTCAACCGGAAATTCGGGTAGTAGCAATTACGGGACCGAACACAGGTGGTAAAACGGTTACGTTGAAAACATTGGGTTTGGCGGCTCTAATGGCGAAGGTGGGGCTATTTATCCCCGCTAGAGAACCCGTGGAACTTCCGTGGTTTGAGCAGGTACTTGCTGATATTGGTGACGAGCAGTCCCTAGAACAGAGTTTATCTACGTTTTCAGGCCATATCCGCCGGATTAGTCGGATTCTTGAGGCATTAGGAAATGGGAAAGAGGACGTAGAAGACAAGGAAGTTATGGAAGACAACGAGGAAAATTCTCCCTTGTCCTCCTTGTCCCTCCCCAGTCCCGACACCCGACACCAGACTCCCTCCCTAGTCTTACTTGATGAAGTAGGAGCAGGAACTGACCCCGCTGAAGGTAGTGCTTTGGCGATCGCCTTACTGAAATATTTGGCAGAGACAGCGCAGTTAACCGTTGCCACGACTCACTATGGCGAACTCAAAGCGCTGAAATATCAAGATGAGCGATTTGAGAATGCCTCGGTTGAGTTTGATGATGTCAGCCTTTCCCCAACTTATCGACTCCTATGGGGAATTCCTGGTCGTTCTAATGCTCTGACAATTGCCCGACGCTTAGGTTTAAAGCCAGAAGTGGTTGACCAAGCGCAGAAGCGTGTCGGTAGTGCTTCTGAAGATATCAATCAGGTGATTGCTGGCTTAGAAGCACAACGCCGTCGCCAGGAAACAAAGGCAACAGAGGCAACCCAACTGTTGCAACAAGCCGAACGCCTGCATGATGAAGTGTCCCGTAAAGCAACGCTTTTGCAGGAACGAGAACGTGAGTTGAAACGTTCGCAGGAACGGGAGGTGCAAGACGCGATCGCTCAAGCGAAAGAAGAAATCGCCCAAGTAATTCGCAAGTTGCAACACGGTCCAACCATTGCACAAAACGCCCAACGAGCCACGAATGCGATTAATGACATTGCCCAGCGCCGTCTTCCAGTAAAATTACCAGTCAAACCAAAGCCAGGATTTCGACCGAAAGAAGGCGATCGCATTCGTATCCCTCGCTTCAATCAAACGGCGGAAGTGTTAAGTGCGCCTGATGAAGATGGAGAGCTGACGGTACGATTTGGTCTAATGAAAATGACCGTATCATTAGCTGATGTGGAGTCACTGGATGGTCAAAAACCTGACATACCTGTCAAACAAAAACCAGCACCCACTCCTCCACCTGCACCGACTTCACCTCCTACGCCTCCTGTCCGAACCTCGAAAAATACAATTGATATTCGAGGAAGTCGTGTAGCCGATGCGGAGTTTGCCATAGACCGAGCAATGAATGACGCGGTGACATCCGGCGCACTCTGGATTGTTCACGGCAAGGGAACCGGACGGCTACGTCAGGGTGTCCATGAATTTCTAGAACGGCACCCTCTTGTTGACCGTTTTGAATTAGCGGAACAAGCAGAGGGAGGTGCTGGTGTGACAGTTGCTTATTTGAAGTGAAGGGGGCTGGGGACTGGTGATTAGGGATTAGGGATTGAGTTTACAATCGAAAATCCTGGGTTTTGTTAAGAATCTATAACAAAATCTGTAAAACTTACCAAACTATCACGACCCAGTAGGAAACTTGCCGTAAACTCTGGTAGTCGTGTTTCAAGATTGGTAACTGCAAAAGCCAACACTAATTTGGTTTTCTATTCTAAAGCTATGCGCTCTACCGTGAAGACGCCATCATCGGCTCCCCCGTGGGAGGACTTGCCTCTGGGTCAAACGCCAGACCCAATGCAGCTGGATAACATCAAAGCCCAGCTAGACTTGGTTCTGCTGGCGCTAGAAGCCTTAGCGGACATCGGCTCTGAGGCAATGCTTCAGGCTGCTGCTGACTTAAATTTAGAGTCAATGGTGTCCGACCGAGTGGGCTTGTGGCGTCTGCGTCAATCCAACCCGATGCGTAAAAGTTCGGGAGGGCGGAAAAAGCTAGATGTGGAAGAGGCGCGATCGCTTGTTCTGATCATTTGTCACCTTGCCAAACAGCATCAGGAACTCATCCGTCGTGCTGTGGCACTCCTAGAACAAATGGCAGAACAAAACAGCGAACCACATCGGGCGGCGCTGTTGGGAGACTATCTTGATAAGTTCAGCAACACTTATCAAGAGCGCATGGAGCAAGGAGAGAACGTATCGCCTGAGTTGCTCACGCAACTAGCGCTCAAATTGCTCATTGATTTGCTGTTCTATAGCGGTCCCAATGGTCATCGGCGTCTGTGGCTCGCCTTGCTAGAGCGAACAAGAGACTAAAGCACCCGATTTTCTTGGAGTGAGGAGTGAAGCTGAAACGTATTGGGGCGAGCCTATTTCAAATCCTCCGCAGTTAGTCCTTAGTCCTTAGTCCTTAGTCCCAAGCTAAAGACCAATGTGACCAATGTGACCAATGACCTACGACCATTTTGTAAATCTCATGCCCTTATCAAATTCAGTCCTACGACGCTATACCCCTCCTACCTGCACACTAGAGATTGTGGCAAAAAGCTCACCCTTATCTCGTTGGGTAGGGCAATCGGTGCTAAAGGATTTACGCTTTGAGCTACGTTTTGATGACCCACGCAAGCCAGAAGAAGAACGAGTAACAATTCGAGGCGATCGCACAGAGCTAGAAATGTTGTACGACGCTGTTAATAGCTATGTACAGGAATTCCTCGACCCCTCGCCAACACAGTTACCACTCGCGCTTCGTACTTCCCCGACTACTGACGGTTCAATGCCTAGGGCTGACCCGCATCAGGAATCTAATCCATATCCTGTCTCCGGTGTCAAGCCCTTTAATTCAGTAGCCGCTCAAGCGTTTGAGGAAGAACCAAACACTTCACCCTCAGCCCCTCGCTTGGAGTCCAAGTCGAAAGTGCGATCGCTAACCCCCCGCACTCCATCCAATATTTACCTACAACCCAACGGCTTACTCACCCACAACCTCTTTTTAGGTCATCTGGCAACTCAGGAGTCGGGACAAGTTGTTGACCTGAGTGTGCTGCAACTATTCGATTTAGCAACCGCTCTCGATGAATACGCCGCTGAAGTCGTTGCCTTACCAAACCTGAGTAGCCCCCTCAGCTGGAAAAAAGCCCCACCCCCTTGGGCGAGTGCCGCAGCCGTTGTGCTGTTAGCAGTAGGCGTCACAACGGCTGGCGTGCGATACCTGAATCAACCAAGCACTGTGCAGGAAGCGGCTGCCCCTCCAGAAGATCAACAAGCTAGCGCTACGCCGCAACTGCCAGTCACATCTCAAGTACCTGTAGCGCCTACGACACCCTTACCGTCGCCCTCAGCTTCTCCTCTACAAACGCCAGTACTACCACCCGGTCTGTCCTCTGCACCCACGTTGGCACCCCCGTCTCCAGTTATTACCCCACCTCCGGCAACGGGTAATTTGCCCTCAACTGCTCAACGTCAGACTTTGCCAATTCTCCCAGCGCCCCAGAGGATACCAATTTCACCAAACCGTCCTGCTCCTCAGATTCTGGCGGGTGCAGGAGCCTCTCGCTCAACACCTTCAGCTTCTAGTAGCAGTGGTTCTCCTCCCTCATCTGGAAGTACTACAGCTCAAAAAACGACACCAAGTACACCAACAACTCCTCCAGCGCTACCAGATTTGCCTACGCTCAGACCAACTCCCGCTACTGGTCAGGCTGCGGATACAGTTAATCCGTCATCTGCTGCTCGCAGTGCTAGTGAAGCGGCGGGAAACTCGCAGTCAGCAACAAGTGGAAATGGCAGTAACAATACCTTGTTTGACAATATCCCTCAGATTGCAGAAGCGAGAAGTTACTTCCAGCAGCGCTGGCAACCGCCTGCGGATTTAAGGCAAACCCTGGAATACAGCTTGTTGCTGAATCCAGATGGTTCAATTCAACGAATCATTCCCCTAGGACAGGCAGCAGGACAATATATAGACCGCACAGATATGCCTTTACCTGGTGAACCATTTGTCTCAGCACTACCAGGAGGAGGTAATCCAACAATTCGTGTGGTTCTTACTCCAGATGGCAAGGTCAATACGTTTTTAGAGAAATGATCTGTAGTTCTAGTCGTAGAGACGTTCCGCCGGAACGTCTCTACAAAGTTTTATGGGTTGCCCAAAAAGGGGTAGGTGACCCGGATTTGGTATGAGGAGTGAATACAGACTGACGTGCAATATCAGTCAAAATAAACGCGATCGCATTTTCCCACACAAAACGCTTTCGTCTCAGCCTAGATACTTTCAAGTGGATGACAACACTCTTGAAAGCGTAAAATATTTTGCTTAAGAGGCTTTGGAGTAGCTGAACTCTTCAAAGAAGAAGCTACTTTATATCGTTGCCAAAGCAGTTGCCAAGCCGCTGGTGATAAGCTTGCAGGAAAAGATAGTTTTGCCGCGCTAAGTAACTTTCCTTGTTTGAGAGCTACTAGACTCCAATGAAGTTTGAGATAGGCTTGGATATCTTGAAGTTTTGGAATGTAATCTTGATGTTTTTGATTGATTTTTGGGTAAATCTTTTCTTTGATTAAAATATTAGTATCTAGACGCTTTTGTAGAGAAAACTTTTGATTATAGGCACCCGCCCAAATTGTTCGATAGCCTAGACATTCGTTAATAAAAATAGCATCGCCAAACTGTGCAATCTTAATCCAAGAATCAATATCATCAAAGTTTGCATCTAAGCTAGAGTCCCAGCCACCAGTTTGAATAAAGGCGTTTCGCTGGAAGGCAACTTGAATTGGAGTACCAAACGGAACCATTTCCAAAAGCATTCCGTAATGAATGTCTTCCTGGGGAATATAAAATGCTTTTGCAGAACCGACTTGGCGACTCCTGCTCAGTTCAACTCCGTCAGCATCAACTTGAGCCGCCTGACAAGAGCAAATCACGGCTTGGGGACGTTGTGCGATCGCTTTTGCCATTACTTCAATACAATTAGGGGCAAGATAGTCATCATCATCCACTGGCTTAATCCAATCTCCAGTTGCTTTTTCCACACCAGCATTCACGGATTTTGAGTGACCAAGATTCTCGGAATTACGATGATAAACCAGACGTTGGTCACCAGCATCGGCTAACGCTTCACATCGCTCTTGGACATAAGCTTGCGTACCGTCTGATGAACAATCATCAACAACGACAACTTCACAAGGCATTGTTTGAGCAAGAGCGCTGTCAATCGCTCGTTGTAACAAGGTTAGGCGATTATAAGTTGTGATGACAATGCTAAATTTCATCGCGTTTTCCTACAAAATACATCTGTCAAATGCACCCCTTCAGGAGCTTCTCTATTACTTCATCTCATAGGTGCTTTCTCTTCACTATGCGCGAAGCGTAGCTATTCCCTAGGAAATCCTTCCTCAACCTAATAATTCATCGACGGCTACACTGAACTCTTCTAGGATAGTTTGAGTGCTGACTACTTCCCCTTTAGAGAATAAAAGTCGTTGCTGCCCTGTGATGACAACAATCCATTGACTATCAGGTAAGACTAACCAAATTTCCTGGCAACCGGATTCTAGGTATTCATTAGCTTTAGCAAATACATCTTCGGCTGTATCTGTAGGAGAGATAATCTCAGCAATTAGTGGAAAACTCTGGGGTAGCACATTAGAGTCGCCAAATTGGGCAAGTAATTCTGGTGTGAGATAGGCAACATCTGGACGACGTATTTGATTATTGGTGCGACAGGGTGCTTCTGTGTAAACTTCTCCCCCCAAATTGTGGTTGTCCTTATAATTTCTCCAATAGGTTGCCACTTTGGCTTGAATTCGACCATGCTTTAGTGTCATTCCAGTTTTCTCCACCAGTTGCCCATCTACCCACTCCATGTGTTCAGGAGGATTTTGCAGATAGTCTTCTAGCGAAAAGGCTTCTATCTGATTTGGGACAACTATAGAGGCTACCATTTCTTCTGTTCCTCGTTGCGACTCTTTCTTCTTATGATGCCTTAGCGATCGCTTTCCTTAGAATCTCGGTATTCAGATGAGCGTATCCACTTCCCGAAATGTGATCGCAGAGTCATCGCATCCTATTGCTAGGAGTAGTCCCTGTTCTAAGCTTCCTCCTTCAGCAGTTCCTCCTTCAACTCCTGACACTCTTTTGCCAGTGGTATGCCTAAGTCTGTGGCAAGCGCTAAAGCTTTGCTGCAAAACTCAAGCCCTAGGGCGCAATCACCTAATTTCTGAGCGAGTGTTGCCAAGTTATAGAGAATTACAGCCCCATTAGAGTGAACGCCAATATCCTTTGTAATCTCTAAACACTGCTGATAGTAATCAATGGCATAGGCGTAGTCTCCTTGGGAATAGTAGACATTGCCCATATTGCCCAGCACCATTGCTTCCCCAGCTTTGTCACCGATTTTCCTGGCAATCGCTAAACGCTGCTGGTGATACTCAAGCGCACGGGTATATTCTCCTAAGGCACGGTATACATTACCAAGATTGCCCAGCGCCGTTGCTTCCCCAAGCTTGTCGCCCATTTCCTTAGCAATTGCTAAACACTGTTGGTGATACTCAAACGCAATGGCATAGTATCCTAAGCAAGAGCAGACATTGCCCAAATTACCCAGCGTCCTTCCTTGTTCAGCCTTGTCACCGATTACTAAGGAAATTGCTAAATGTTGCCGATAATACTCAAACGCAATGGCATAGTATCCTAAGCAAGAGCAGACATTGCCTAAATTGCCTAGTGCCTTTGCTTCCGCAACTATGTCACCGATTTCCTTGGCAATCGCTAACTGCTGCCGATAGTATTCAATCGCATAAATATAATCTCCTACGGCACGGTAAACAATACCCAGATTGCCTAGCGCCCCTGCTTCCCCAACCTTGTCGCCGATCTCCTTGGCAGTCGCTAAACGCTGCTGATGGTACTTTAGCGCAGGAGCATAGTCTCCTTGGGAACGGTAGGCATTGCCCAGACCAGTCAAACAAATAGAGTCCCAGCTTGGATTTAACTTGTATAAGAGTTTGCTGTACAGTTCAAGCTGTTCTCGATAGTAGCCCCAAACGCCTAGCTGAATATGTAATTCGTCATTGGTAGGCGTATCAAGGCTAACAGAAATGATTTTGCTGGCGCTTTCCCAGTCTTCTAGCTCACAAAGATGGTGAAAGGCTTCCAGGTAACCCCGTACTTGCTCTAGGTTGAGTGCCTCTGGCTCTGGTTCAGGCGCTGTGAGCCACATCTTGGCTGCGGTGTAGTGAGCATCTCGCCACTCTAAGCCTTGATTAGAGATCTTTCTCAAAAGTTCACGGGATACACTCCGAATCAAGTTATGCTGGCGGAGCAGGGATTGACCAGTGTGAGTGACTCCCTCAGTCAAAACGAGATAGCGAGATTCTAACGTTCTCAGTGCTGCTGCCTTCTCCTCTTCGGTGAGATTCCACAACATCTCCAACCAAAAGGCTTCTGGCACTGGATGCCGATAAACCGAACTGCGAAGCAGGAGCGCATAAGCATAAGGTACATCCTGCTCCAATCGTTCCAAAGACTTCTTCACCCTGTCTTTGACTTGCAGTTGCAGCTCCTGATGACCAACCACTGCTTCAATCGCTTCAAATTCTTGACGGTATTTGTGCCAGTACGCGACCACGTTGCCATTGAACGGGCGATCGAGGATTTCCCCAGCAATCACCTCGATAACCAGTGGATGTCCTTCATAAGCGTTGCCCATTCGCTTTAGATAATCGGCTGCTTCTGATTCTGGCTCAACTTCCTTCCCCTTTTGCTGGAATAACTTCTGAAATAACTCGAACTGCTCTGCCTGAGCCAGTCCGCCCAATCGTTCCTCACTCCATAGCGATCGCGATTTGCTCCCTCGAAACTGCGTCGGCAAATCCTGTGAGGTGAGAATCAGCCGACTTTGGCAATTTTGACCTGCCAGCAACCGATTAAAAAATTCCCACCAGCGCTCATCCTGAAACTCATTCCTGGCAGTATCGTTATCCCCTTGACCCTTCAGCAACACCTCCAAAGAATCCATTTGCACCAAGTAACGGTTGTTTCGCAGCTTTTGCACCAAGCGATTCAGCAACCGCTCTATATCCTTGCGCTCATCTGCCGTCACCTCTTCTCCTAGCTGAGTCAGCAGCTCATCTGCGGCACTGGCAAAGTCTCGTACAGGGGTATCGTCAAAATTTATACGCTTATACTGCTGCCAGTATCCCCGTAACTCCACACTTGCTAAGCGTTCAGCTAAGGCAGTTTTACCCTGACCCGTCATGCCAGTGATGATTAATATTCGGCATTTCCCCCGCAACTTTTGGTTTAGCTGGCGAAGCAGTTCCTCCCGACCTACCCAAGTCTCCTCGTCATAGGCAGAACAACTGATTGACGAAGCCGTTTGCTCAGTTGCGCTGAGTTTTTCTTGAGGAGGGTTGAGGACTGATTTATCGGGGTTTCCTTGTTCGTCGAAGTGGGCGATCGCTTCCCATTCCAGCTCTAAGTGATCACAGAGCTTCCGAAAATTCTCACGAGAAACTTTCTTGCCATTGAGGAATTTGGAAACCGTATCTAGGCAAACTTCTACGTCTTTTGCTAAGTCTTCTTGGCGTCCATAGCGCCGCTCATAGGCAGATTTGACTTGTGGGACGCACTCTTGGCGTACCCAATACGAGCGTTTAGACATAGCTCAGGCTGGGGAAGCTACTCAGCATATAAGGAATTTCCCTCAGTCTAAGTCAGGGATAAATTAGTGCCAACTCAGGAATTGCATCGCCTTAATCTCAGTGGAAGTTAGGACTATCCTAGGAAACCGCTTGTTGTCATGGATTTATCGGAGCAATTAATCAAATTCCCTTCAAGCTCCAGGAGTAAACATGAAACGCTTACCACTGAACCTGAGGCACTTACGCCAAATGTTGCCGATGTTGACGCTCATCTCCGTCACAAACACGGCGAACTTCATGATTCATACAAACTTGTATGTAAATCTACCTCAGCAGCCACCTGTACCAACACAAAGTTGTCCGGTCAAAGCTGAACCCAAATAAGGCAAAAGCGATCGCGTGCATCTCACTTTTACAGAAATAATACTCTTGTGGGGTGGGCATCTTGCCCGCCCTCCCCTAACCTCATAAGTAGTTGCACAGAATTAATTACACAAAATCTAGGGTGAAATTCTTACCTGGCAAAGAATCAGTATGTAATTAATTCTGTTTGATTACTTAATAAGAATTTCAGCGCCTGTTCTTTAGTCAGCTTATGGTGCTATGTCGTTTGAGGCTTCGGGACTAGGTGGTTCCGCCAGTGGTGGGGGTTCTATAAGTCCTTGTTCTTCAGACTGCACAGACAACTCCAAGTTGGGCGAACCTGCTTCAATAATTTTTGTCAGTGTCAGCAAGTCAAGATTATTGAGCAATGCAACCAACTGGTTGAGTAAGCGCCATTTTTCCTCGGCATACTTATCGGCTTTCACGTCTAAGAGTTGGCAAAACTCCTCAAAGTTACTACGCGAAGACACTGTGCTGACTGAGTTGATAAAAATCTCGGTCACTATTCTTGCTGGAGATCTTTCTATATGGCAGGGTGGGCTGTTATGTTTTTGCTCAGTCATAGTTAAACTCAACTCCTCTGCTGACATCTTGAACCACTACTCTATAAGCGATATAACCTGCCCAGAAATAAATTTTGAGCTAATCGCTTAAGTCCATTAAAAAGATTACAGCCTTATCAGCGCGATCGCACTTCCAGAACGTCTGCAATATATTAAAATGCGATCGCAAAATAAATGTACAGAACGTGAAGCTCAATAGTCACCAAGCTACCTCTTCAAATATGCAGAAACGCCGCTGAAACAACTATCAGCGGCGTTACACAGTTGAATATAGCAGTGACCAAGGCAGACTCTTGACTCTCGCTTTCATACTGAAACCAAGACCCATCAATATGCATCCCTTCTGTCTTTTGCTATATGTCAAGGACAGGATTGCGCCATCCTATCTTCTTATTGATTGGGCAGAAGTTGGCTGGAGTAGGCATCTATCTGATAAGCCGGAGTGCGCTGAGTGTAGTCTATTTCAGTACCAGTAATTGATTCAGCTAGCTTTTCAAAGGACTCAGAGCGCCAGTTCCGCTCATGGATTGGCTTAGACTGCTCACCCCGGAAGTAGGCTTGGGTACCTAAGAGGACTGCTGCAACGAAACCAACAACAAATAAGGCAATCACAATAATCATGGAGACGTTCCTCTAAGAATTCTTTAGTTTTGTAACTTTATCTGTAAATAAATGTAACAAATACTTGTTAAAGGTGTCAACTTTTTGGTACATAAGAGTGAAAAGGTTTAGTGTAAGGGATTGAAGCCTTCCCTACTACATCCTTGAAAGGATATGGCTTACAGCAACTTGTTGATGTAAATCAACGACAGGAACATCACCGAGAAAAATAGACATCATTAGTAGCGTGGACAGCAGCCGGGAGCGCAGTGTTATGCTGTGGCATTGCATTGCAGAGGCGGAAATGAAAGTCCATAGTAATCACACTTATCCCAGTTTGGATTTTTGCGGCTTTGCCAGTCGTCAATTACAGAAATTTAAACACGGCAAGATTACAGGAAAACCCCATCAACCAATTGCTCACATGGCGCTTGTCCTAGTAACTTGCTTAAGCACTGGACTAACACTCAGCGCCTGCCAAACGTCAGCGAGTAACAGCAACCCAAACTCGCCAGCTACGTCCCAAACTGATGCCGCACCTCAAGAGAATCCAGCAGAAGCAGGGGCTAGAGAATTTATTGGTACTATCTCCAAGGGACAACAAGCTTATCAACTAGAGAATCGAATATTTACATCTAAAATCGATGACTTGGGAATTGGGGAAACGAAGTCAAATGATTCCTACGAGTACCAAATTTCCCTGAGTGACGAAACGAAAGCGCAAGTAACAGCAACAGCAAAGAAGCCAGGTTTAAAGAGCTATACTGCTGGGATATTTGTCGTTGGACAGAAAGGCAATGAGCTGACAATCCGGATTCTATGTAGGACGGATAAGCCTTCTCAAACACCTCCTAAGATGCCAATTCTATCTGAAGGGCAGGCAAAGAATCCTCAATGTCCGACTGGCTCTTCTGAAGTGATTTAAGCCTATTCTGAAGATGATAGCCCTAGACCTTTTGGGGCAAAAGTTTCTCACCAGTTCTGAAAACAGGGGAAGCAGGGGGAGAGTTTATGCTAATGGTTATGTGTGTCAAGTTGGTCTAGTAGCGCTCTCTTGGAATTGTTACATCCAAAATCCGGTCGAGGTACTGCAAAATTACAATGCCAACAACAATACTGACAGCGGCAGCAAGCCAAAAACTATGAGCAGTTGCTTGCGACTGATCTAATACCCAACCCCCAAGGGGAGGCCCAATAAAGTAACCAATTGCCCAACATTGGGAGTTAATTGATAGATAAACCCCGCGCAGAGATTCAGGGGCTAAATCTACCACAAGGGCAGAAGCAGAAGGGGTGTAAGCTACAGTAGCGATCGCTAAAATTCCCAGTGCAAAAACTGCCCAAATGATTGAGTGAGTTGAGGCAACTCCTGTAGCCCAGATCAGGATAAATCCGACTCCCCACAGTACCATCGAAATAGTTAGGGCACGCGGACGGCTAAAACGATTCAGGGTGCGGGCAATTGGTAATTGACACAGTGCGGCACAGACAATATGCCAGGTAAACAACCCACTGATAACTTTTGGTGAAAATCCCCCCTTTGCCGTTTCTCCTGATATGAAGTTAGCGAAATAGAGCGGCATCGTGCTATTCACCTGAGCCAGGTAGGTTGTAAAGATGATATTAACCAGAACATAAACCATAAGCTGGCGATCGCGTAGAGCAATAATCCAGCCCTTACTCACTTGTTTAGAATGATGCTCATCAAACTTGCCAGTTTCTGCAATTACGGCATACACAATGGCAAAGAAAACAACAAACGAGATGCTATCAATCACAAATAGCGAACGATAGCTACCCGTTGCCGCAATTAATGCGCCTCCGAGTACTACCCCCATCCCTAAGCCAAGACTATCGGCTAAGCGCGTAATTGCAAAGGCTTCATTGCGCTGTTCAATTGTGGTCAAATCGGCTACAGCAGCTTCTGTTGCTGGCCAATAGAGACCAATTCCCAAACCCATGAGCAAGTTACCGATAATAAAAACAGGGAAGTTAAAAGTTAACGCCAAAATCACAGAAGAGATCGCAGAAATCGCCGCTGAGAGTAGCAACGTCGGTCTGCGTCCCCACGATTTAGAATCAGCAAACGACCCTCCTAAAAAGCGACCAATTACCCCAGTAATTGAACCACTACCTAAGCCAACCCCAACCGCCGTTGCTGATAAACCAACTTGATTGACAAAAAATATCGGCGCATAGAACAGCGTAAAACCTGAGCCAATTTGGGATAGCAATCGACCTGCCGCAAGAATCCAAACCTGATAGCTAAGTTGCGGCAACCAGGATAATAGCTTTTGTCTTAAATAAAAGTTCATTCAAGTTCGGGAGAAAGTAAGGAGTAGGAGTGACAAAAGCGATTTGCCGGGAACGCTCGTATTAGAAAGACAGAGGCTGAGATGGCTGTAGTCCTGTTTATGTTCAACTGCGGGTCTTAGCTAATCATCCCAAACTTCGACGAAGCTTATAACGGTCAAGGTCTTGTTTTCGTCTCTCTTAGGGATAAGCAAGAGGCATTGAAAGCTCAGAAGGGATAAAACTTAGCTGTGCATAGTGCTGAGGTTGAGGAAAATTTTGCTACAACAGAGTTTTCAAAATACAGAGCACGAGAGATATGGATGCTGATGAAATTCGGTCGCGCTATGCAGCCGGGGAAAGAGATTTTCGTGATGCTGACCTAAGTGGGGCTAACCTGAGCGGAGTGAACCTGAGTGAAGCTAATTTGAATGAAGCCAATCTGAGTGAAGCCAATCTGAGTGGAGCCGACCTGATTGTGTCTAGCCTGAGTGATGCCAACTTGAGTGAAGCGGATTTAAGTGAGGCAAATCTGATTGGGGCAAAATTGGGTATTGCCAATCTGGTTAATGCCAACCTAGTCGGTGCAAACTTGAGTGGGGCTGAACTGAGTGGGGCAAACCTGCAAAACTCTAGCTTGAGTGGGGCAAATCTAATCGGTGCCAGCATGATCAGGATTAACCTACGCGATGCCAATTTGAGTGGCGCAAACCTAAGTATCGCCAATATGATTGGGGCTGACTTGAGAGGCGCAAATCTGATTGGAGCTGACTTGAGTGGGGCAAACCTGATTGAAGCTAACTTGACTGGAGCAAACTTAAGTGGCGCGAAGTTGTATCGCTCTAACTTAGCGAATGTCAAGTTTAATCAAGCTGATTTGTCTAATGCGGACTTAACTGATGCAAACTTAGCCAAAACCGACTTGAGTGATGCCAATCTGGATAACACTAACCTAGAAGGAACAATCCTCACTTTGGGTAAAAGTGTGAATCCTAGTCCAGTAAGCTAACTACTGCGCTACAAAGAGCGATCGCACTTCAATCGAATCTAGTAAGCTAACAGATTTGAGATTACTAACTTTTTGGTCAAAGATGCGATCGCCCCTGATCAGGCAAAAATAAAATAAAGTAAATAATTTTAAAAAATTTAAGAAAGCCACCTTCGGCAGTTCAAGCTTTTATTAATCTGACCAATAATAGAACCATGACTAATCCAACTCCCACACCCAATCCAGATACCCAACCCACAAAGAAGGCTCAAACACTACCGGGGCCACTGCAATGCTTGGCTAGTGCTTTGATTTCTAGTGGATTTGCGATCGCATTGTACTTCCTCACATCCTCCATTGCTCAAACCTTTGCGAGAAAGCCTCTTACCTCGACTAATCCAATCGCCCAGAATATCTCAGCGGCTGTTCGTACTTTAGTTGTCGGTGTCAGCACCCTTGCCACGGCTATCTTTGGGATTGTGGCTGTTGGTTTAGTCGCTCTTGCAATCCAAATCACAATTCAACAACTGAGAAATCGTCCATCTCAACCCTAAATCAAGTGCAATAATCTCCACATCTGAGCAAGCTTTAACAAGTGTCAAGGGAGCGAGGGGAGAGTAATGCAAGAAAATCA
The DNA here is from genome assembly GCF_059505465.1 of Symplocastrum torsivum. Lineage (NCBI taxonomy): Bacteria > Bacillati > Cyanobacteriota > Cyanophyceae > Oscillatoriales > Microcoleaceae > Symplocastrum > Symplocastrum torsivum. The sequence continues at coordinate 57,137 of NZ_JCACKQ010000134.1, forward strand.
ACGTCAACGAGCCATTACAGCGTTTCAAGATTTCTTGAACACACCCTTAGAAACGCTACTGGAACAACATCAGCACGTTTCTTCCCCAGCATCGGCATTAGCCTTGTTCCACTCTGTTGCAACCACAGTTCCCGCTTACCAAGCCTTCCTGAGAGAACAGGGTATCGAACCAACGTCCATCCAAACTCTAGAGGATTTCCAAAAACTGCCACTAGTCACCAAGGAAAACTACCATAGGCGGCATCCACTAGCAGATTTGTGTCGCAATGGGGAATTAGAAAGCTGTGACATGATTGCCGTTTCCTCCGGTTCAACGGGGAAGCCGACATTTTGGCCACGTTTTTTGGCAGATGAACTCCAGATTGCTACCCGTTTTGAGCAGATATTCCACGATAGTTTTCAGGCTGACACTCGCCGCACGTTAGCGGTAATTTGCTTTACCTTGGGAACCTGGGTAGGTGGGATGTACACGGCGAACTGTTGCCGTTACCTTGCTAGCAAAGGTTATCCAATTAGTGTCATCACGCCAGGTAATAACCAAGAAGAGATATTCCGGGTTGTGCAAGAATTGGGTTCAATGTATGAACAGGTAGTGCTGTTGGGTTACCCGCCTTTCCTCAAAACGGTAATTGATACTGGGATTGCACGGGGAGTGGAGTGGCAGCAGTATCAGATCAAAATGGTGTTTGCTGGAGAGGTTTTTAGTGAAGAATGGCGTAGTCTAGTAGGCGATCGCGTTGGTTCAACTAACCCGTGTTACGATTCCGCCTCACTTTATGGAACGGCAGACGCGGGTGTGTTGGGTAATGAAACGCCTTTGAGCATCTGCATTCGCCGTTTCCTTGCAGACAATCCCGACGCTGCTCGTACTTTATTCGGGGGATCACGCTTGCCGACATTGGTACAGTATGACCCTTTGAGCCGCTTCTTTGAAGTTCACGAGGGGACACTGCTGTTTTCGGGAGACAATGGCATCCCGTTGGTGCGCTATCACATCTCGGATAATGGGGGGCTGATTTCTTACAAGATGATGCTCAAATTCCTTGCAGAATGGGGATTTTATCCACTAGGAGAGTTACAGAAACAGGGTGGACAAGGAATACATTCTCTGCCGTTTGTCTATGTATTTGGACGATCTAACTTTACTGTCTCGTACTTTGGGGCGAATATTTACCCAGAGAATGTTGTTGTTGGATTAGAGCAATCAGAGATTCAAGAATGGGTGACGGGTAAGTTTGTCTTGCAGGTGAAGGAAGATGCAGACAAGAACCGATTTTTATCAATTGTTGTGGAGTTAGCGCCACTTGTGGAGAGTAGTGAGGAGAAACAAAAAGCGATCGCTTCTTCCATACTCTCTCAGTTGCTGCGACTCAATAGCGAGTTTGCTAACTATGTTCCACCACCGTACCAGATGCCACAGGTGACTTTAGCCCCAACAGGTGACTCGGAGTATTTTCCGATTGGTGTCAAACATCGCTATACTCGCCAGTAAATTGTTTGACTGGAAATGTGCGATCGCTTTCGTTTAGTTTTTTCAGTAGCGCTCAGTTGCTCGAAGCTCAGAAACAATTGAAACAGCAGAACAGCGCTTTTTGAGCGATTCTGCTAGGGAATCGTTCAATTTCTTAATGATTGTTCTGAACTTGTCAACTTCTTCCTGGGTTAATTCAAACTCAGCTAAATCAACTTTGGCTTCAGCTTCAACAACTTCTACCGCTGACCGATTTGACAATCTCACAGCAATGAGAAGATTTTCAACTACAGCCAATTTACTTGCAGGTTCCACGATCATGCCTTTTGTACGTGCATTCACTCCTCATCATCTTTCTCACTGAAGGCATTGTCACCTAACCAAAGGCTGACAGGGAAGCGACATGAGTTCTTCGGCATGGTGATTAAGGGACAGTTGATCAAGCTGTTGAACCTTTTTATCTTATTCACTAGGTCAGAAATCTCCTTTAACTTAGGAATCTATTTGCTACTCATTCGGAGGACAAACTATAGCTGAAACCTAAGGTTTGCTAACCGAATGCTTCGCCCTTATCCCAAATTTTGGATTTGGCAGAAACGCTCTAGTCAGAAAAGAACATTAGGGAACTTGTAAACATAACAAGCAATTTCCCGCACCCTTGCTAGAGGAACAGGAAACCCGATTGTACAGTAGCCTTGATTTTGTACCCTTTTCTTTTCGAGCATTGCCAGGTGTTCCAAAACTAACCACCTGAACTTGCCTGGTTCAATGACCAAAATCTCTTGCCCAGGAATGAAAAAAATCCAGAGGTCAGCTTGCGAAGTCAATCCCCAACCAACAATATTGCGATTGTCAACAGATACAATCTCAAAAAACAGGTTTCCAGTTTGCTTGGCTTTTACATCAGTTTTGTACTCAGCCTTTGTGATAGAACCGTCTGGACGAATTAATAAACGGTCAATACCTGCCTTCTGATACTCTGGCGACTCTGAGACATCATCAATTCGATAACCAAGAGCCTGTAGCCAATGGTCTATCACTAACTCTCCTGCTTTTCCGACTTTATATTGAGTGGAGAAGTCGTAATATCCCATTCGTGCAGATCCATTTTCTCTGACATTCCCCACTGAGTCAGGAAAGCTCAAGCTATCTGTACCGTTCAAAGTCATAGAACCTCATATTATTCAATGGTTGACACGGACGAGTGGCATTGCTGAATATGACCTCAATTCGTAAAATCTTGTCGCGAGTCTTACCCAGCTAACGCGAGAATGCGTTTCTGAGGATGACTGACTACTGCATGACTGACTTTTGAGTGATTGTTATTGTGACAACTCAACAAGAGGATGTCAAGGTTACTCTTGATATATTAAGAAACTATCTGCGACTCAATTCTCTAGCTTTAACGCCTGACTGGACGTTGTATGACTGACTGACTAGCTTTAGAGATTAAAATAGAAATTTATCAACTGCTGTGGTGGGAGTATGGCAAAGCGATCGCTTAAAGCATCTGAACAGGGACTTGAGCAACTCAATCAAGCTCTGGTGCGGAATGGGCAGAGCAAAATGGCATTAGCGGAAGAAGTTGGCGTAGCTCGCTCAACTGTTTCACTCCTATTTACAGGTAAATCTATTCAACGTGAGATATTTTCTAAGATTTGCGAAACACTAGGACTGGATTGGCGAGATATTGCACATATTGGTGAAGAGGAAGCCGAATCAGATATCGATGCCTTGGTGCAAGAGGTACGCGAAAAGGTAAAACCCCTTATTCAGGAACGCTGCGGCACGATGCGGGTGCTGGATATGTCCCAGCCAATCGGATTGAATGACATCTACACTGATGTCAACATTCTGGAGAAAATCACTGGACGCAGGCGGCTAGAAATTTCTGAGCTGCTGCAAGGTTTTGACCCAGAATCAGAAGACTTTGACCGCTTTGGATTGAGCAGGGTTACTGAAAAGCGAGTTCCAGGACTAAAGGCTGTAGAGCATTACTCTAAGTTGATGGTTTTGGGTAAGCCAGGGGCAGGAAAAACAACTTTTCTGAAATATCTGGCGATTCGCTGCATCAGTGGTGAGTTTCAAGCAGAGCGAGTGCCAATATTTATTACACTTAAAGATTTTGCTGAAACTCCCGCTCAGCCAGGTTTATTAGAATTCATCACCCAGATGTTTGCTAATTCCGGGGTAACGGATACTCAAATCACTGAAGTGTTAAAGAAAGGGAGAGCATTGCTTTTTCTCGATGGATTGGATGAGGTTAAAGATGAAGATAGCCAGCAGGTTTTGAGGGAGATTAGATATTTTTCTGAACAGTATTACACGAACAATTTTGTTATTACCTGTCGGATAGCAGCACAAGACTATAGATTTGAAAGATTCACTGATGTAGAACTAGCCGATGTAGAAGTTGCCGATTTCGATGATAAACAGATTCAGACGTTTGTAACTAAGTGGTTTAAGGCGAAACAGTTAGATTTAGCTGAACGATTTATGCAACAGCTAAATTTAAATCAGCCAATTAGGGAACTAACCACAAGTCCTCTGCTGCTGACATTGTTGTGTCTAGTATTTGAAGATTCAGGTAATTTCCCTACAAACCGTTCAGAGTTATATCAAGAGGGTATAGCTATTCTATTGAGGAAATGGGATGCTACACGCAGGATTGAGCGAGATCACGTATACAAAAAGTTATCAGTTCATCGCAAGGAGGATTTACTCGGACAAATTGCTTTAAATACTTTTGAGCATGCGGATTACTTCTTTAAGCAGAGAGATGTTGAGCGATATATTGCCGATTACATCCGCAATTTACCTGATGCTCAAACTGACCCAGAAGCCTTACAGCTCGATAGTGAAGTAGTTTTGAAATCTATTGAGGCGCAACATGGGTTACTGGTTGAACGAGCGAGAGGTATTTACTCTTTTTCCCATCTTACATTTCAGGAATATTTTACAGCTAGAGAGATTGTAAACACTTGTAATTTCCACTCATTAGATGATAAACTATTGCACAATTTGGTTAATCACATTACAGAAAAACGTTGGCGGGAAGTCTTTTTGCTAATCGTTGAGTCGTTGCCAAGTGCAGACTGCCTATTGTTGTTAATAAAACAGCAAATTGATGTACTTGTTGCTGATGATAAAAAGTTACAGCAGTTGCTGATGTGGGCAAATCAAAAATCTCTCTCTGTTGAGCTTCCCTACCAGGCAGCAGCCATTCGTGCTTTTTACTTCGCCTTCGCCTTTGACGGATACCCCCGCATCCTAACTACTGGCTATAATCTTACCCGCTTCCTCAACCCAATCCTCTCCCATGCTCTTGACCAAGCCTATGCTCATGACCCCATTTTTGATCTCAACCTCGCTCACGCTCTAGTTCTCGATCTAGCCTTCGCTTACACCTACTTCAAAGCCCTTCGCAGCAATGTTGAGGGCAACAACTTTCATGACTTCTTTTACATTCATACTATTAAGGGCACTCTTTCCAAGATTTGTACTCTCCCCCTCGATCCTAAACTTCAGCAAGTGCTACACCAACTTAAGGAACTAATACCTGACATAAATAGTGATAAGGAAATACTCAAGCAATGGTACGAAGATGAAAGTCAAGCTTGGACTGAGCAATTAAGAGCAATGATGGTTGAGCATCGCAATATTGGACAGGATTGGCAATTCAACGAACAGCACAAGAAATTGCTTCAGCAGTATTACAATGCCAATCTGTTGTTACTGCAATGCCTGAATAGCGATTGTTATGTGAGCCGTGAGGTACGATCGCACATCGAAGACACCTTACTCTTACCCATCGCTGAGATTGAGAAACGGACATACAGAGATTGAGTGCGATCGCATCCTTCCCGAAAAAGCGATCGCTCCGGCTAAAATCCCGTAAGCACACAGATACAATAATCATTGAATAGCTTCAAATAGGTTACATCGTGGCGAGAATCACCCTTGAAGTCCCTGATGAACTCTCCAAACAACTTGAACACATAGGCGATCGCCTTCCAGAATTACTTGCGCTTAGCCTCCAACAGCCAGCACTACCAGCTCACATCTACCGCTACATTCTCAACTTTCTGGCTAGTAAACCTACACCTGAAGAAATTGCTGCTTTCAGCCCTACACCAGAAATGCAAGAACGTTTGCGTATTCTGCTGGCACGAGAACAAGCAGGTGAACTATCCTCTACAGAACGCCTTGAACTGGACGAGTACGAGCAGATTGAGCATCTAGTGATTATGCTCAAAGCTGGTAATTTACCTTACCTATCGAGTACCCCGAACTCGTGAGCTATATTCCTGCTGCACTCCGCCGACTCGTTGAAGAACGAGCCAATTATCAATGTGAGTATTGCTTACATCCTGCAAGTGTTGCCTTTTTCCCCCACGAAGTTGATCATGTCATTGCTCAAAAGCACGGTGGGAAGACTGAGGCTGATAATCTAGCTTTCGCTTGTTGGCGTTGTAACCGCAACAAAGGTACTGATCTTGGTTCATTTGACCCCCAAACTGGAGAATTTAGTTTTCTCTTCAACCCACGAACGCAACAGTGGGCTGAACACTTTAAGCTTGAGGAAAAGACATTAACATTAATAGGCTTAACTATTCAAGGACGAACAACCGTCAACTTACTTAAGTTAAATAGCGATGTACGCATTGCTGAACGACAGCGTTTGCTTTGAACTTTGCTTAAATCATTGCCACTTGCAGATTCTAAAGCGTATTGGACAGATAACAATATCACCCTAAATACATAGTGAAAGAGAATCTACCAAATGCTAGCAACAAGGTGTACAGGATGATTGTACCTTCTTCAAAAAAGTGATCGCATTTCTATCTCATTTACATACTAAATTTCTTTCAATGACTTTGCTTATCTTTTTAAGAAAAAAGACCTACATTTAAACCTTTATTGAAATTCTCCAATTGTAGAGCTAGGTGAATCTAACTGACGTTGTAGTTCAGCTCATTTCCTGCAAGCTTTTTTCTCAACAAATAATCAAACTAAATGCCTATATCCCTCGGCTGACTGGAGGTTTGGCAATATCCCCCTTTAGCACAACGTCAAGCCTAACCTGTTGTTGTTAAGTTAGCAGTAGATAAGAAGACAATTTTAGCGTAAGGGAGTTAAGGATATTATGATGAATACCAACGGACAATTTTTTGACGAGTATAACAACAACGTGGAACCCATTCCACCAGTAGTTCACTCTGATGATTATGTGGAACCTGCTATTACGGTTCAAGCTGAAGACGCTTTAGATGAGGCAGAAGGCGAGGCAGGAGCGGGTAATATTGCGGCTGGAGTAGCCGGAGCAGCAATTGGTAGTGTAATTGGTGGCAGAATCGCTGGTAGAAAAGGTGCAGTTATTGGTGCTGTTGCGGGTGCAGTAGCAGGTGGTTTTGCAGCTAAAGCGACACCCGACGATGCAGGGGAAAAGCTTAAGAACGTTACTGAAAACGCAGCAGAAAAAGTGAAAGATGCGGCTGAACACGCCAAGCCATCACTCGAAAGTGCAGCAGATAAAGTAAAAGATGCCGCGCTCAACACCGCAGACAAGGTTAAAGAGGCTGCTGAAAAGGCTAAGCCTTCAATAGAGAACGCCGCAGACAAAGCAAAAGAAGCAGCTAGCAACACAGCAGATAAGGTTAAAGATACGGCTGAAAATGCTAAACCCTCAATAGAGAATGCTGCCAATAAAGCAAAAGAGGCAGCTAACAACACAGCAGATAAGGTTAAAGATACGGCTGAACAGGTCAAGCCATCGGACAACATTCAAGATGTTCACTCTGCTGATGTAAAAGAGCGAATCGTCATTGAACCAACGGCGGATGTTGTGACTGAACCAAGCTTCGTTGCTGGTACAGGGACTTATCTGGGAAGCGAAGTTGCTCCCATGGATCTTTACGAAGAGGAAGAGATAGTTACACCTGAAGTCGAAAGACAAAACATCTACACTCGTGAACCTGAGCAACGTTTCTAGTAGTTCATCCAGGCAAAAATGCAGGGTTATCTTTAACTTCCAGTAACCTCTGTAGGGGCGCACAGTTGGGCGCCCCTACCCTAATTTTTTGATAGCCCACCTAATCCCCAATCCCCTTCACAACGCGATCGCAGGACGATTGGTACTCCAAGGCTTAGCCGCTTCTATTTGTGCCGCTAGAGCAATGATTGTTGCCTCAGCCGCGGGACGTCCCACAAGTTGAACCCCTACAGGTAAACCATTCGTATCAAAACCAGTAGGAATTGCGATCGCAGGTAATCCCGATGCATTAAAGGGTGGACAGGGCGCAATCCAACTAATAATTTTCTGCAATGTCTCTTCGGGATTCAAATCAGCCCACTCGCCAACGCGAATCGTTGGAAACAGATACGTTGGCAACACCAAAACATCATAGGCTTCAAAGAACATCACAACCCGTCGTGCAACAATCTGCATTTGGGAAACAGCTTGCAGATATTCTCCAGCCGAACCCGATTGCTCAGCAATCCAGCGATTCATCGGGGAGAGTACCTCATTAGGAATCCCCGCCGTTGTCACACCCGCTTGCCAAATCTTGATAAACGGTTCAATTAAACCTGTGAAGTCTGGGCAACCCTGTTCTACGATATGCCCCATGCCTTCCAACTGTTGCACCGTCTCTTGCACGGCTTGCTGGCATACCGTTTGCGCCTCACCAATTGGGGGAAGTGACGTTGTAAAAGCAATCCGCAACTGTCCTGGCGGTTGACGTGCTGCATCGATAAAGGAGTTCTCTGGTGCAAGCACCCAGTAAGGGTCACCTGTAACATAACCCGACATCACATCCAGCAGTGCCGCAGCATCGGCAACAGTACGAGCAATTGGGCCATTCGTGGAAATGCCACTTTGATAATCACCCACAGGTGCCCAAGTCACCCGACCCCGTGAGGGCTTAATCCCTACCAATCCACAGCAGAACGCTGGCCCCCGAATCGAACCCCCAGCATCAGAACCTTGGGCAATGGGAGACAACCCAGCCGCTACCGCCGCTGCTGCACCACCACTCGACCCCCCAGCCGTATAGTCCAGATTCCAAGGATTGCGAGTTGGTGGAAACCCAGGTGCCTCACTGTAAGGCAATGAACCCAGTTCTGAGGTTGAAGTTTTACCGAGAATCGTAAACCCTGCCCGCTTAATTCGCATCACCACCCCATCATCGTAGGTAGCGATTTTATCCTTCAAAACGTTCACACCATAAGTGCAGCGAATCCCTTCAACGGCGTTGAGGTCTTTAATCGCAATTGGTACACCAAAAAATGGTGGCAAGTCTGAATTACTCTTGCTCAGTTGCTCAGTCTTAGCTTTTGCATCAGCGATCGCTTGCTCAGCTGCTACGGTGAAATAGCTACCTAGCTTGGAATCTAGGCGTTGAATGCGCTCCAGATAAAGCTCTACTAACTCCAATGGTGACACTTCGCCTTGACGGATGAGCTGTGCTTGTTCTAAGGCTGAAGCAAACGCTAAATCAATTTTATTCATGATTTTCTGAGTTGGAGAAAACAGCTACGGCTGACTAGGACTAGATAGAGATTTGCTATGTGCAAATGCTTAGAGGTCATATTCTAAACAAGGCACCCGCCAACTAGTCGAGTGCCTTCAACAGCGTTGCAGTTTCCAGTGATTGTGACACTTGTCAAGCGATCGCTCAACCTTCAAAAGTGCGAAATGATAGATTGGGAATCTCTAAAGCCCAGCAATAGTCTACTATCTCAAAAAATCTCCAGTAGCCGGAACCCTTGTTTTATCAATCGTAACCCTCGAACCATTTGGATAATAGTAAGTTGTGGAACCATCCCCATTTCTTATAGTCACGTTCGGGAAAACCACTTCACCTTGTGGCGTGGTAATCGAACCGGATGATCTAACACGCGAACCGTAGGGATAAGAACGGTTAGTGCCATACCGATTTTGCACACCTGGATTTATTCGCTCAATCGGGTCGTTTAAGAGAGTCCGATTCGGGTTTGGATTGGTTCTATTGAAGGGTTCATTCTGGGAATAAGCAGGCAAGGCGATTAAAGTACTAAAGCCCAGTATCCCTAGCCAACCTGTCAGGATTCTGATGTAAGCCAGCATATTGATTAAACAACTTATGTCTAGATCTCTAGCCTAATTTCGTCAGCATTAAGAAACACCACTCCATTGGGTGAGCTACCGGAAACTTTCCTATTTAGAGCCATAGTAGGGTGCGTCACGACGCACCCTACTACAACTAAGATTTGTTCTTTGTTGTTAGGTGTTTTTATTTTTTACAACGTATTAACAAAATCCAATAAATGATGAGCTAACTGTAACTTGCTACAAGGTGAAATCTCTACTTGGCGTCCTTGGTTATCGAGAAAGATCGCTTGATTGGTATCACTGCCAAAACCTGCATCTGGTTGGTCAATGGGATTAGCCGCGATCGCATCTAGCTTCTTCTGTTTCAACTTCTGCAATGCTGGCTTGACAATATCACCAGTTTGTGCAGCAAACCCAATCAAACGTTGATGGCGCTGCTTGCTTTGTCCCAACTCTGCCACAATATCCGGCACAGGTTCTAAGGGTAAGGACGTCGGGAGTAATTTCTTCGGTAACTTCTCGGTAGCGTATTCTGCTGGTTTTACATCTGCCACCGCTGCCGCCATTACAATCAAATCAGCCTCTGGAAAGCATCCAAGCATCGCCTGTTGCATTTGGGCAGCACTCACCACGGGAATGGCTCGAACCCCCTCTGGGACTTCCCAAGTAGCTGGTGCGTGAACTAGCGTTACATTGGCTCCCCGATGCATCGCTGCTTGTGCCAAAGCCAGCCCCATTTTGCCCGTAGAGGGATTACCAATAAAGCGTACAGGATCGAGATGTTCTCGCGTTCCTCCTGTACTGATTAGGACTCGCTTACCCACTAAATCTCGCTTACCGCCCGTGTGCAACAATGATTCAACCGCTGCCAGAATCTCGGCGGGTTCTGCCATGCGTCCCGAACCAACGCGATCGCACGCTAATAGTCCTGCTCCAGGCCCAACACTGTGATATCTTTGCTCACTCAACAATTGTTGCCAATTTCGCTGCACTGATAGCTGTTCCCACATTTGGGTATTCATCGCTGGTGCTAGCAGTATCGGGCATTCAGAAGCTAACACTGTATTCGTCAGCAAGTTATCCGCCAAACCGTGTGCTAGCTTTCCCAAGGTGTTAGCCGTTAGCGGTGCAATGACAAAGACTTCCGCCCATTCCCCCAACTCAATATGCACAGGGCGATCATGAATCGGTTGCCAAAATCCCTCATCGGTATACGCTGGATGACGTGAGAGCGTTGTTACCGTTAGGGGAGTAATAAACTCTTGAGAGGCTTCGGTAAGAATTGCCCTAACCTTTGCTCCTGCCTTAAACAAAGTAGAAACAACCTCACAAACTTTATAGGCGGCGATGCCGCCGCCTACACCAATTAAAACTCGTCTACCACGAAGTATCTGCATAGATATTAGTAGGAGTAAAGAGCTAAGCGATATTGGCTGCAAGAGGCAAGACTTCAATCGCTAATCTGTCATGAGGTTCTCAGCTCACAACTTATCACTCTTCAACTCATTACTTTACTTACGCTTCGTCGTAACCTTCCAAGTCGAGTAAATAGAGATATGGTTCGGCTAACTCTGGACGTTGAAACGCCAGCGCCCGGAGTAGATGCCAATCATCCAGCCCTTCAAAGGCACTAGCATAATCATCCCGCTCTAAACGTGCAGCGAGTTCTGCAACGTCATCTACTGTGAGAGCCGAAATTTCACGCCGGGAAATGGTTAAAGTTGCCATCGCTAACGCCTCCCTTAACTAGCATCTATGTGAAACGCTGTACAGATTTAACAGCCGTTTTTATATTATCGCCATTTCCTGGCAGGACTATGTTTAAATACTACAAAGTATTATGTAAAGTAATGATGAGGTTTTGGTTTTAGCGTTGAGTTATTCATTAATGAATGAAAAACGAAAAACTCATCCTTCTCAACTCTTAACCACTAGTCAGAGATTTACCAGGATAAACTCTCGGATTACTTCTAAAACATCTGGTAGTATCTCATGCCCCATCTCAAATTCTTTGTATTGCATGGGTGTTCCTAAACCCATTAAGTGATCCCTGACTCTTTGCGCTGCACTTAGGGGCACAACATTATCGTGTTTACCATGCACAATTAAGACTGACGGCAATGGTGGCTCAAGTTCTTGAGGTGTCCGATGGAGATAACCGCTCAGGCAGATTAATCCTGCTAGTGGTAAGGTTAAGCCGACATCTAGGGTCATGGCTCCACCTTGAGAAAAGCCACATAAAACTGTCGATGCCAGAGGAATGTCTGTTAGATTCTCCAAAGATTGAAGCCATTCTGTTAGCATTTCCTGACTTTGGGTTAATCCCTTGTAGTCTTCCCGTTCAAGGTCATACCACATCCTGCCCTCTGGAACTTGAGGGTGAAGAAATGGCGCATTAGGAAGTAAGAACTGATAATTGGGCAAGTTTAGGACTGACGCCAGAGATGCCACGTCTTGGGCATTGGCACCCCAACCGTGCAAAATCACGATTAACCCAGCAGGTACCTGACCTGTTTCTGGGGGAATTGAAATAAAGTCGAGAGACAGGGCCTTACTCCAGAAGAATGCAACTCACCGATCAATATATTTTTGAAGCTGTCATTCTAACAGGATAATGTGGTAATTGTGCAAGAAAATCACCAATCAGAGATATCCTTGAAACTGTCGTTGTTCAGAATCAAATGGCGATCGCGATCAAAAGTAATTGCTCCTTCACTGCGTAGCTTGCTCAACAGTCGTGTCACTGTCACTCGTGTGGTTCCAATCGCATTCGCTAGGTTCTGATGGGTTAGCCGCACTCCTAAACGAGTCCCTTCCTCCACAGGTTGACCAATTTCCCGCTTCATCAGCATCAGCAGATGTTGCAAACGGTCTTCTACTCGGCGTTGACCGGATATCGCTAGGAGTGCCTCTGTTTGACGCATCCGGCGAACCAACTGCGGTAATATTACTTGCGCTAGTCGTGGGGAAGCATTCACTTCAGCTAAAGAAAACCAAGTGAGATGGACATCAGACAGTGCTGTTGCCTGATAGCTTTGTAGCAGGGAAAACCAATGACCAAAGAACGTTGAAGGTTCTGCCCAACCTAACCATATTTCCTCTCCATTCTGGCAAAGTGTAGTTAGCCGCACTAAGCCCTGGCAGACTTGCCATATACCTTGAGATACCAGAGGGATTTCTTCCCCTTTGGCATAAAAATGCAAGCGGCGTCCTTCATTCGGTTCGCGTTGATCGATTTCGAGAATTGCTCTGGAAGCTTGGGGCATGAGGTGCAACGTTTTCCAGTTTTTCAACAACTGGCTTAGATAGCCAGCCTCAATGTAAGCTACTCAGGTAAAGACTCGGTAATCACGAGATTAAGTGATTAATATTACAAAAATCTTGTTGAGGTGAGTTGAAAGACTATTCGGAAGGGCTTCTAGGCAATAGGCTAGACGGATTGGGCTTTTCTTCCCATAGCCTCTAGCCCTTTTCCGATCAGGTAAAAATTATTGCTCAACACCGCCTGAAGTGTCACGGACTGTTGTTGAAACAGGTTGCAGCACTGCCAGATGAAAGTCTTTCCTCACTTGAGGATTGAGATAGCGCTGTTGTAAACGCTGCCACTCCTGCCATGCTTGGTAACGAGCTTCGGTTAGCTGAGCAGCAAGTGTTGGCAGTTGAACGGTAATCTCTGAGTTGAGGGTATCAGCAAGAAAACCTGCCAAGACGAAGCTGTCTTGAATCTCCCCTAAAATCCTTTGGATTTCTTTGATGTCGTTGAGATAGTCCTGATATGTAGAGCTGTAAAAGTCTGTAAATAGCTCCATCTGATAGCGTACTCGCTTGGCTTGCTTACGCAGACTATGAACCTGATCTCCGTGAGTGTTTAAAAGTTGCACCACGCTGTCTGAGTTAATAGCACTGGGAATTTCTATCTCTCCAGCTTCGAGTTTGACCCCAACTAGCCAAGCTGGACTGAGAAAGAATTTACTCACTGAGGGGAGTAGCAAATCTGGCAAGATTTCGTAGATTGAGATTTCAGACAACTCTCCGTAAGTCGGTTCCTCTAGCCAATCTTTGAAGGCTCGCTTCAGTTTCGGATAGGGTTGCTCTTTGAGGGTACTCTGAACTTGCTCAAGGGACTTTTGACGCTGCTTTTCTAGCGTCGATAAAACTTTCTTGAGAGTGCCTTGTTCTTGCGTTGGTAGTGCTGGAAGGTAATGATTTTTGAGAGCATCTTGCAGTACGTCGATGTCCCGTAGTTCGCCTAGCCGTCTGGCAACTTTGGCAATTTTTTTCTCTTGGGCAGCTTTTGGCAAGTCTAGGGCGGGTGCGAAACCTGTTACGGCTGTACGCAAACGCCGCATCCCCACGCGCATCTGGTGTAAAGCTTCTGGGTCTTTATCTTTGAGAACGTCGCTTTCGTGTTTGTTCGTTTTCTGGAAGTGTTTTTGTAGTGCCAGATAAGCCCAATCACCGAAGGTTTTTGGGTCTGAGTTTTTAGTTTTTGTCATTTGAGCAGATGCTGGCTTTTAATGGTGAATTTGAATTAAAAGCCTATTTAATGAGGATGTATAGGCTAATCCTCTACTATACTATGTTTTTGACTCAATGCTTGTAGTAGAAATTACTTAATACCAAGGTGGTTGTGTGATGTCTAACGGACGAGAAACCCATAGGTCATAGCGGGTTGATGTTTCGCCCGTATGGAGATGCTTGACAAAAGGCTTACCTGTCCAGATTTGGCAGCTACAAACAGGTTTCGGCTCTTGCATTTCAAATCCACCGTTGGTAGTCGCTAGTTTGAAGAATTCAATATGCCAATGCGCGGGTTCAACGGCGATATGACCAAGATCTGTCTTGTCTTTCGCTGAATTGGAATGCCGATTATCGCGCTTGATGGCGGTGGGCAAAAAGTCGATATCAAGTAAATAAGACTCAAATCCCTGCTGACGGGCAAAGGCTAGGACTTCCTGCCAGCCATGAACAGGCAGACGATCGCCTTGGCGGTGGCAGTGTTGGCTAAAGCAGTATCCTCCAAATAGCCAGACGAGTTTTTCTAAGATGCTTTCGAGGCGATCGCGATCGCGTGTCATCAGTTCGACATCTTCGGGGAGGAGAAGGCGATCGGGTACGCACCACCAATACTCCCAAGACACCTCGTGATCTAAGGGTATAGTTCGCTTAACCACGCCAGGAATGCGATCGCGCCGTTGCACCTCCCGCACTTCCTCAGCATTTTGGGTATCAGGAATCGGCAATTCTAGATTTTGCTCTAGAGGATGTTTTGGTGCGATCGTGATTTCATCAGGAATAAAAGAGTCAAAGTCAATCATCAATCATCCTCTCAAGTCTTTGGTGCCGACAGCTTGCTCATTGCTTACCATAAAAGGTTGAAAATAGTAACTCTCGCTTGCCTAGTTTGCCACGCAACCATTATCTTTAAAGGATAAGTTTTTTAGACGCACTAACTACACCGAACACAATCCTTCTGTATGATGCCGAGCCAAGACTTGGGAGCAGCAGAGTCCATCGGGGCAATTAATACAAGAGACTTTTCCAGCCTAATGCCGAGACCTGGCTGGAATTGGAGCCGTCCTACAAAAGATAGATTTTTGTAGCGGTTGCTACAGCAGGAATGTAGTGAACTCAAGTAGCGAATAGCCATTATTTACTGCTTCCGTTTCACAAGAAATCGTGTAGTAGTGCAGTGTTAGGGGAGGTGACATAGGCTGAGCTGTCAAAAAAAGCTTTCTGCGTTTGACAAACATCATGGATATCATGAATCGCGGCTCCACTAAGAGTTGCCATTACTATCGCAGGCTTGGAACACTCAGTCTTAGTACAACTCGTAGGTTAATCAGGAAACGACCTTTAGTTAGCGAGGCTGTTCTAAAGGGAAGGCAAAGGTTTCAGATTGACGACTTGCTTCACAAAACGTCCCTTGTTTCCTTTTATTGACATCATTGTTTCCATCACTTTTCCCCTTTTAACTGTAGAGCCATCAGCCAAGCGTGATGATTCTTGGTTAAACCAATCAAGAATTTACCCTTGGCTCACTACCGCCTTCAATTAGAAGGGATTGAAATCGTACTCATTTCCAAAAAACTATTAGCTAACCCCTGCCACATGAACTTTCTTTTTATCCCAAGTTGCAGTCTAGTGCAGCATTTGACGCGGAGCTTTCCGCTTTTGGTTCCCCGTGTCTTGGCATCAAATATCACAACAGAATGCAACTGGGTATTAGAAAATCATGGCGAACCTGGGGCTGATTAACAGCCAATAAAATCAGGCAATTTTTATGAAAGCCAGTGAATTTTCAAGTGAAGATGTACTTTTGAGTCGGCATGAGACAGGAGAAAAAAATTTCTCCGGTGCCAATCTCATTGGAGCCGATTTAAGTGAAGTTAATCTCAATCGAGTCAATTTAACTTCAGCCCGTTTGAAGGGAGCAGATTTAACAAAGGCTAAACTCATTAGAGCAAATCTTAGCAATGCAGATTTGCGGTTTGCCAATCTTAAGGGCGCTCAATTGATTGAGACAACTCTTTCACGAGCTGACTTGACGAAAGCAATACTCAGTGAAGCAGATTTGAGTGGAGCGATTCTTTCTGGAGCTATTCTCTGTGGAGCAGATTTGAGGGCGGCTACCTTAATTGGCACTAGTCTAGTTTCCACTAGACTCAAAGGCGCAAAACTGACAAAAGCAAACTTGACTGGGGCAACACTCAGTCGAGCGATTCTTGTACAAGCCGACTTAAGAAAGGCAACGCTGAGTCGAGCGATTCTTAGTGAGGCTGACTTAAGTGGGGCAAATCTGAGTGGAGCGAGTTTGATGCGAACCTATTTGCATCGAGTGGACTTGCGGGGAGCCAATCTGGAAGATGCAGACTTGAGTGAAGCTGACCTTAAGGGCGCAAACCTAAGTGGGGCAAATCTGAGTGGGGTTGACCTACGAGGTGCAGACTTAAGGGAAACTAATTTGAGTGGTGCTGACCTCAGTGGGGCTGATTTGCAAGGCGCTAATCTCAGTCTGGCGAGTCTCAAGGGACTACTCCTAAAGAAAGCGAATCTCCGGGGGGCAGAACTGAGCAAGGCAAACTTGTACAAAGCAAACCTCTATAAAGCGAATCTCTCAGGGGCAAATTTGCTTGAAGCTAATTTACGGGATGCTAACCTGAGTCAGGCAAATCTGCTACGGGCGGGTTTGCTGCTAACTTATTTGACGGGAGCAAACCTTAGTGGCGCAAATCTCAGTGGTGCTAACTTAATCGGCGCAAATCTGAGTGAAGCCAATTTGAGTGATGCGGCTTTGGAAGGGGCAATTATGCCCAACGGTACAACCTATAGTTAAACGGCTTCGATTCCCGTTTTCTAGCCCCCAATCAACACTATATCGGTGTTTGTTGGGGGTTGATGTTTGCTACATATCTAAAGGAAAAATCTTCTATCAACTCAAATGCCTACACAGATGAGCCAATGTTTTAGGGAATTGGTACTACTCCTGATTTTCGGGCTGCACTCCAAGAATTAACAGCATCGCCTCCCTGTTCTTTTGCCTGATGCAGTGCTTGTTCAGCCGCAGTAATTAGCATCTTTGGAGAATACTCATAGCTAGGAATAATACTAGCTACTCCGAAACTCGTGGTGAGATATTGGCTAGCTGGAGGATTTGTTGGAATTTGTAATGCTTTCACTCCCTGACGAATTTCTTCTGCTATTCGGACAGCCCCTTCAGCTTTTGTCTGCGGCAGTATGATAATGAATTCCTCAAAACCATAACGTGCTACTAAGTCCGCAGGATGGCTTGCTGCCTTGAGAATCATTTGGGCAACTTTCTGTAAACATCTATCACTAGCTTGGTGACCGTAGGTATCGTTATAAACGTTAAAAAAGTCGAGGTCACAAAGAATGACAGATAAAGAAGCTTGCTCCTGCGCCATACGTTGCCACTCTTGCTCAAGATAGGCTTCAAAACAACGGCGCTTTGCAACCTGAGTCAGGCAATCCAAGAAAGTTAGGTGCTGTAACTCTCTACTCACTTTAAAGGAACAATCTAGTTCTTCACTTTGCTGCCATCCGCCTAAAGGTGGATGATATCCAGGAAGAAATTGACTACTCCAATGTTGTGAAGAAGCTTGAGTTTCTAAAATATTTTCTATGTCTGGCATCTCTTGGTGACATTGGCTACAAAACCAGTAGCTTCTCTTGTAGGAGACATGACGAAGTAAAGGATGGGAACAGCAAGGGCATAAATGTCTATTCATAGTAGTTTTTATCACTTTCTCTGAAAAGCTAGAATGGATGTGTCAGATTTGTTGACTTAGTAACCTTATTTATCTACTTATATTTTCCTTGTTTTTATAACAATAAAGATGTAGTTATTAGAATATTTATTGATAAGTATTAACTTGATACGGAATTAGGTCAATAGATGCAAAACCTCAAAGAAAGAGGCTGTTGCATTATTTAGCGATCGCTTTTCTGTCGGCAAGAATTTTTATCAACTCCAGAGGGGTGCCTACTCTCGCCATAGCTACGCTATGGCGGCTAGGGTTTTTAATCGAGGGTAAACTGAGTCCTGCGCTCAAAACTTCAATCAGACGAGTTTGCCCTGATTTAATCGACGATGCTCAACAACCCATGCCGAACGCCGTAAAACACCCGATCAATTAGTGTCCGCTCTTGTTCATTCAGTGTTTCATCCCTGAGTAAGGCAAATCTCAACAGTTGCTGATCGGTGTATGTAATTCTACGATGCATTAAAATTTGGGCAACGAGTTCCTCAATACTAACTTTGGTAGAACGCAATTTTTGTGGAAATACTTGAGCTGACATAGTATTTTCCAGAGTAAGTTTTTTCTACTCTTAATATGAGGTCTTCCTGAAGATGATTCTGTGATCCCAAAGTGGCAATAAAAGTGACACAAAGCCAACTTGATCTGTGATGTATGTCACTACAACAGACAGTATGTAAAGAAATTTGACCAAAAATCGAGGTGGGAAGAGTCGTAGTTATAATTAATTTCGCTTAACTACTTAAAATCATCACTCTGTGGCAAAAAAGAATGAGCGAAAATTGCTGCTTGAGTGCGATCGCGTAAATTCAACCGAGTCAAAATATTCGTTACGTGATTTTTGACCGTTCCTTCAGAAATATATAAAGACTGAGCAATTTCCCGATTACTCGCTCCCTTGGCAATCAACTGTAAAACATCCTGTTCTCTAGGTGTCAAGTCATCCCAACTTGGTGGTGGTGCTGGCGAGGCGGTTGGCACTTTTGCAATAATTTTCTCAACTAATCCCGGTGCTAGCTGAGTGTAACCCTTATGAATCGCTCGAATTGCAGCAGCTAACTCTTCGGAGGGCGTATCTTTGAGCAAATATCCCATCGCCCCATGACGTAACGCGGCGGCTACATATTCATCATCATCAAACGTTGTCAGCACTAAAATTTTTGTACCTGCAAACCGTTTGGTAATTTCTCGCGTTGCGGCTACCCCATCCATAAACTGCCTAAGTTTTTCATTAGCACTTACAAGTTTTTCTCGACTCTGACGCTCAGTCAGTAGAGCATTCATTAATAGCAGCACAAAGGCTAAACTTAAGCCAAATAAAAGTGCATAGCTCAAGAGGAAAAAACGCAATTTATTTTGCAGAACGGGGCGTGCAAGAAAGTTTTGAAACCAGCGTAACAGTGTTAGCAAAAATAAAGAAAATGATAAACTTGTAATGACTAAACGCCCTGGTAATTGAAAGATTAAACAACTGCGAATGACAAGCACAATGTAAGGGAAGGGAAAGAGCCGCATTCCTCCTGCAAATGTGGTTACTGAAATCAAGAGAATTTCCAGACAAGTGTATATTAGCTTGTGAATATGCTTCCCTGTCGGTAGTCTCAAACCAATTGCCCCATAGGCGGCAATACTTGAAAATGTTAACAGTGGCAACCGAGGAATTCTGCGAAACGGGTAAGGTGAAACTTCAGAGAGAGCAGCAACAGCCAGTAGTATCCACTCTCGATAGAGCAGAAACCGAAATGGATGGTTGTGGATTTGTATGGGTCGGCTCATCAGGAACTCTTCGGTTTTATTTAGGATAAAAATCCCAGCTAATAATTGTTTGATGGTTAATCATTTAACTCTATAAGGAGGTAAATCTAGGGTCGTGGACAACATTAGACTAATGGGTTGTCTTTTAACCCATGACTATAGTCATGATGTAGAACATGACTTTTTGGATATGTGATCTGACGGTTGAAATTTCTATGATGATGACATCGAACAAAGGCTCTTACAGGAGATTACAGATGAAACTCAAATTAATGCCTATGTTAGTTGGTGGAGCCGCTGCACTCGCCCTTGTTGCTACTCCCTTCGTTCTCAAAGCCGATGCCAACACTTCTGAGCAACCCTTACTAGCGCAAGCACAACGTCAAGGTCAAGGTCGGTATGCAGGACTAGACCTTACCCAGGAACAACAAGACAAAATTGCTCAAATTCGGCGGGAGACGCGATCGCAAATTGAAGCACTCCTCACACCAGAGCAACAGGAGCAACTAAAAGCCCTCAGACAGAACAACCGACAGCAGCAACGAGAAGCATTCCGAGCCGCTCGCGAGGCAGTGAATCTCTCTGACACTCAGATAGCTCAAATGCGAGAGATCAGAAAGTCTGCAAGAACCGAGATTCAAGCTATTCTAACTCCACAACAACAGGAACAGTTGCAACAAAACATCCAAGAGCGGCGTCAGCAGCGAAACAGTAACACTAATTAAGCTGTCATGCATTTAAGAAAGTGATACGCACTCATGGGACAAAGGTTAAAGGGAAACCAGCCTTTCCCTTTTCCCCTACTCTTGCTCTCTACTACATTTGAACGCAACTTGGTATTAGTCCTATTTACAGGCTCAGATCGCTTGTATAGCTGTCGCCATAAATGTTAGGACATTAGCAGGAGCTTGCGTTCCTGAGCTAGAGCCGATTTGACCAAAAGCTGACCGCTGAAAGCTGACTGCTGATTGCTATAGCATAGGTTGAAGTAGTAGATG
This sequence comes from Symplocastrum torsivum, assembly GCF_059505465.1. Lineage (NCBI taxonomy): Bacteria > Bacillati > Cyanobacteriota > Cyanophyceae > Oscillatoriales > Microcoleaceae > Symplocastrum > Symplocastrum torsivum. Next base: position 77,732 of record NZ_JCACKQ010000134.1, read on the forward strand.
AAAATGAGATTGAAAGTCTGTAATGAAAAAAGCATTGTGGTCGAGTCTGTTGCTTTTGTTGTTGCCACTGGTAGCTTGCTCACCGCAACCAATCAGAACTTCAACAACAGGTAAAACCGAAGCAAAACCCCTAGTTATGGGTGCGATTCCAGACCAAGACCCACAAAAGTTGCAGCGACAATACGAAAAGCTAGCAAGCTATCTGGAGAAAGAACTGGGTGTACCAGTGGAATATAAGCCAGTAACTGACTATGCCGCAGCCGTGACTGCCTTTAAAGTTGGCGATGTGCAGTTGGTTTGGTTTGGGGGATTAACGGGTGTTCAGGCACGGTTACAAGTGCCAGGTGCAGACGCGATCGCACAGCGGGATGTCGATGAGCAATTCCACAGCCTCTTCATTGCTAACAAGCAGAGTGGGCTAACCCCAATTAAAGATACTGCCGAACTCCAGCAGCTTAAAGATCGTACCTTTACCTTTGGCAGTGAGTCTTCCACTTCTGGGCGTCTAATGCCGCAATACTTCCTGGAACAAGCTGGTGTCAAACTGGAAAACTTCAAAGGTCAACCCGGTTTTTCTGGCGATCATGATAAGACAATCAAACTGGTTGAAGCTGGCACCTACGAAGTGGGGGCTGTGAATGAAAAAGTTTGGCAGAAGCGAGTTGCTACCAAAGAAGTAGACCTAAGTAAAGTTGATGTGATTTGGCGATCGCCTGCCTATTACGATTACCACTGGGTAATTAATCCAGATGTCACAGATTCATACGGAAAGTATTTTATCAAGAAAGTGCAGGATGCTTTTTTGAAACTAGACCCTAATGTGCCAGAACACAAGGAAATTCTCGATCTGTTTGAGGCGAAGAAGTTTATTACCACTCAAAATTCCAACTACACTCAAATTGAAGAGATTGGGCGGAAAATTGGCAAGATTAAGTAATTGTCAATGTGAGAGTGTTATGGCAGTCGCCAACGCAACTCTTGACTCTCACCAAATACTGAAACCAAGACCCGTCAATCTTTCCGCTTCTGCCTTCTGCCCTCTGCCTTTTGCTATAGATGGAGACAAGCTTCAAACGAGCCGAGATATCTGATATAGAAATCCTGATGGAGTTCATCCGGGAGTTCTGTGAGGTCGATCATCATCCATTTGATGACTCTAGTATTCGTGTTGCCTTAGCAAAAATTGTGAGCGATGAGTCTCTAGGGAGAGTGTGGTTAATCCAACACAATAACCAAGCGATCGGGTATATTGTCCTGACGTTTGGCTATAGTTTGGAATACCGAGGGCGTGAAGCCGTTATTGATGAAATTTACATCCGCGAGGGTCATCAGGGGCAAGGAATAGGCAAAAGAGCTATAGAGTTTGTAGAAGAAGTTTCTCCGTCTCTCGAAATAAAAGTCCTTCATTTAGAAGTTGAGCGGGAAAATACTGCCGCCCAAAACTTTTATCGGAAGGTGGGTTTTGAAGCTCAGGATAGCTATTTGATGACCAAATGGATAGCAACCTGAGTGGTGAAATGAACTCAAGTTTACCTATCTTTGAACTGAAAAACGTTACACAACAATTTGGGAGTTTTCAGTCGTTAGTTGATATAAATTTGCAAATTCAAGCAGGCGATCGCGTTGCACTGGTTGGTTCTAGTGGGGCAGGGAAAAGCACCCTGATTAGTTTGCTCAACGGTACACTATTACCAACACAGGGCGAAGTTTGGGTACTCGGTCGCAACCTTGCTCAGCTTCGCCCAAAGCTGCTGCGCCAAGTCCAACGGCAGATTGGGACAGTTTACCAGCAATTTCATTTAGTCGATAACTTGCGGGTGATTCACAATGTGAATGCTGGACACCTCGGTCGTTGGTCGTTTCTGAAAGCTGCTGCCTCACTCATGGTTCCAATGGATGTTGAAACGGCTTTCAAAGCGTTGGCACAGGTTGGAATTCCCGAAAAGCTGTATGAACGCACTGATAAGCTTTCTGGTGGTCAACAGCAACGAGTTGCGATCGCGCGTGTCCTTGTCCAAAATCCTACAGCTATCCTTGCTGATGAACCGATATCCAGCCTCGATCCAGAACGCAGCCGTGAGATTATGGACATATTGCGCCAACTAAGTCAGGACACAGGCAAGACATTGGTTACCAGCCTTCACGCGATCGAGTTTGCTCGTAGCCATTACCAACGCATTATCGGTCTGCGACAGGGACGCATTTTGTTTAATACACCTGCTGAAGCCCTGTCAGACTCGATGATTGAAGAGTTGTATCATCTTTCGAGATAAAACTAAACTCACCGTTACGGCTTTCCTGATGTGCTTTCTGAGTCCAACTATCATTGGACAACGGCTCATCAGAAATTTTGGGATAAAACGGATGGGGAGGTTCCTGGGCAAATAAGGCAGAACCTTGGTCATGGGATTTAACCAAGTTGACTAGCCAAGGCAAAAAGTCTAGAATCTCCTCCGGAAGAAGGGTTAACTCAAAGTGCCAATCCTGATTAAGTCCTTGATGGTCTCTTCTCCACTTTGTAGCTGTAGCCACACCGCCACCTTTATTAAGAGATAACCGAAGAATAAAAGGACGCTCAGGGATTAATTGATCAGGTGCAGTGTGAACATAAATACGCAAATAATTCAGTCGTTGCTGGTCATCTATCCAAGATGCCATTGGAGGATTACCAGTGGATGAACTACCGTTAGTAACGTTCACTGGTACTTCCATCGCTGCGGCAAATAGAGAGTAGAACTCACGCCTTAGCTGAGAGATAATGCGTATCGCTTCTGGAGTCATGGTTACTGGACCTTTTGGAAAAACATATGCTAAGTGACTCTTTTTATAACTACTGAAGAGCTTGAGCCAAATAGCCTTTCATCTCGTTTACCATTTAGAGCGGGAATGTCTCTTAGATTGCTTGTGCCTTGCAATTAGTTTGCGCTTGCGTTTTTCAAGAGGCGTTTCAAAGTGGCGATGCTTCCTCATGTCGGGAAAAATTCCTGCTCTAGAAACTTGTCGCTTAAATCGACGAAGAGCTGACTCAATTCCTTCGTTTTCGCCAAGAATTACTTGGGTCATCTGTTTTCCTCCATTGCCTTAGTTAGTAGCGTTTTTTGTACTGAGTAATCCAGTAAGCCGGTGTATAAAAAAGGACAGACTCGGAGCCTGCCCTTTAGACCTCAGAGCTAAATTTTTAGTCTCAAGACTCTTAGTTGTAGTTGCGCCGAGACGTTCTATTGTTGTTGCCCCAGTTACCACCGCCACCACCAGATGGTTTTCTATCTTCGCGAGGCTTAGCCTTATTTACCTTCAGATCACGCCCCATCCATTCAGCACCATCAAGTGCCTCAATTGCAGCCGCTTCTTCTGCCTCTGATGCCATTTCGACAAATGCAAAACCTCGGACTCTCCCCGTTTCGCGGTCTGTGGGTAGTTGAACCCGACTCACAGTTCCGTACTCTGCAAAGACCTGGCTGAGATCTTCTTGGCTGACCTCATAGGAGAGGTTCCCGACGTAAATTGACATAAATGTCTCCAAATCAGAGGGTGTAGAGAACTAGATTCGGAGAGAGGCTTGTCAATGCTAAAGAGCAAACTACGCAGCCGAATTTAAGCTTCCCTGGACATATTAACACACCAAGGAGAGGTAGGGTGGGAGAAAGAAGGCATAGGAGCTATAGGCTAGATCGATGGACATGAGCGAGTGTTTTTGGATGTGATATGAGACGAAATCTAAATCATCTATCATATCCTCTCCCTCATCGCCCCTCACTCCTCAACGTTAGAAGCTTGTGGGGCTTAGTATTAGTAGCCTCTCTTGTCTGGTCATTGCACACAGCAGGTTTATTTCAGGGGGATCTGATTAACCAAGGGGGCTGGACACTTGTCCTACGTTTTCTTGCTGCGGCTATTCATCCTGAACTGAGTGCAGAATTACTGAAGCTGACACTGGAGGCATCCCTCAAGACACTCGCTTACGCTGTGTGTGGTACAGCTTTGAGTGTACTTATCGGTTTGGTCGGTGGTGTTCTTTCGTCTGAGGTGTGGTGGCAGTCTGTCTTAGCTGTGAGTCGGGGCACGACATATCGCACTCCTACTTACTGGTTGGTGGTACGAGCCGTTTTAGCAATTCCTAGAGCAATTCATGAACTGATTTGGGCATTGTTTTTCGTCAACATCTTTGGACTTGACCCACTTGTCGCAATTTTAGCGATCGCAATTCCCTTTGGTGCCATCACTGCCAAAGTCTTCTCAGAGATTTTAGATGAAACACCTCGCCAAGCCTTACTCGCACTCCTCAACAGCGGCGTTCCACCGCTCAATGCCTTTATCTACAGCCTAATTCCGCAAGCCTTTCTCAATCTCCTCTCCTACAGTTTCTATCGGTTTGAGTGTTCGATTCGTTCAGCCGCCGTTCTTGGCATCATCGGTGCGGGTGGACTCGGTTATGAACTTCTCCTCAGCCTCCAGTCTCTACGCTATGAACAGATGTGGACGTTTTTGATTGCTCTAATTCTATTAAGTGGCATCACGGATTTCTGGAGTGCGATGCTGCGCCGTCGTTTAGGGGCACCTAGTCGCCTAGATTTGAATGTCCTCAATCTTCAAGAACGCAAAAACCCAGTTTCCCAAACTGATCCAGTCGTAAAGGGTTCATTTTTGGGTGGCATTGTTTTAGTTCTCTTCTCCTTCTGGTATGTCCAAGCTGACTATTCCAAGCTTTGGGCACCACGAACCGCCCAACTGTTAGCGGGAGTCGTTCAGGATGCGTTTCCACCGGATGGTAGCCAGCTAAGCCAACTGTTCACCTTGTCATTGCAGACGTTGGCAATGTCTATTCTGGCAATGGCAGTAGCAGGCTTAGGGGGCATCTTGCTTTCTTTTCCTGCCGCAAGTAACTTCCTTTTACCAGGAGGAATTTTTGACCGTGGCAAATCTGCCCAACCCTCCTTTTTCAGGGGAGATCTAAATCGCTGGTGGGGAACCAGTGTTTTGGTATGTACCCGATTCCTACTGCTTTTTGTTCGTGCGGTTCCTGAACCGATTTGGGCGTTAATCTTCCTATTTGTCTTATTTCCAGGAATTCTACCCGGAGCGATCGCACTCGGTTTGCACAATCTAGGCATTCTAGGGCGTCTGATGGCGGAAGTGACAGAAAATTTAGATGAACGCCCAATGCGATCTCTTAAAGCCTTAGGTGCAACAAGTCCTCAAGTCTTCCTGTACAGTGTCTTACCCCTCACCTTGCCTCGCTTTATTGCGTACATTCTCTATCGTTGGGAAGTCTGCATCCGCGCTACCGTAATTGTTGGCTTAGTGGGGGCTGGAGGATTAGGTCGTCTACTGACAGAGCAACTAAGTAGCTTTGACTACAAAGGACTGCTAACAACTTTAATCGTTTTTATTGCCCTTACCTTCCTCGTAGACCTAATCAGTGCCTCAGTGCGACGGACATTAAGGTAGTAGTAACAAGCCTGTCCTCACTTCGACAAAGCAGAAAATCTCGATTTTAATAGAGCAGTTGAGAGATTTTTGAGGATAATCCCTAGATGCGAGTACTAAAAAGTTTTTTTTATAGACTCCGAAGACGTAGAAAAGACTGGGTTATCTGGCTTGTTTTTACTGGCGCGATCGCTTTCTTGTTGGCGGTTATCCTCAACCCTCAAAAGCTTCCCATAAGCATTGCAACTAACGAAACAGCTACAAAAACTCGCGTTGTAGTGATGACAGATATTGGAGATGACGCTGATGATCAGCAATCAATGATTCGCTTTCTCAGCTATGCTAACGAATTTGACATTGAAGGGATTACAGTTACACCTCTCTACAGACCCGGAAGACCTAACAGTGTTGCCGCTAGTATGGCAATTATGGAAAGCTTGCTAAATGCTTATGGAACTGTTCATAGCAATTTAATTTTACATAGTTCAGACTTTCCTACAAAGGCTTATCTAGAAAGCGTGACCAAGACGGGAAATCACGGCTTGAAGTTTTATACCTATGGTTACGAATCAAATATTGGGGATTGGATTGGGGAAGGAAATACACCATCGGGACCGGAGTGGGTCGTACAACCTAAGGACTCAGAGGCTTCCAATCTAATTGTTTCAAGTTTGAAAAAAAATGACCCTCGCCCAATTTGGTTCCTAGCTTGGGGAGGAACTTATCCGCTTGCACAAGCCCTTTATCGAATTGAACATTCTGGGCATAGTAAAACGGAGATTGCGGCAATGAAAAGTAAGATAAGACTTTATGATATCGACAAACAAGATACAACGTTCCCTAATTATATTCAAACGAATCACAAGGATATTAAAATCATTGCCAGTGGTATAACTTTCAACCAAATTCATACCCCTAACGAACCCGATCACAACTACAAAGATAGTAATTGGGTAGAGACAAACATCCGTAATAATCACGGAGAATTAGGTGCTAAATACCCAAATTATACTGGCGATGTAGTCGGAGTAAAAGAGGGCGATAGTCCAACATTCTTGCACCTAATCCCCAATGGCTTGAATGACCCAGAAAAACCTGATTTTGGAGGTTGGGGAGGGCGATACCAGCTAAATACAGCAAATGGCTCTCAATGGTATGAAGATATTACAGACCCTTCAGGTCTTGATATGTGGGGTCGGCGGATAGAAAGCTCAATTCCTCAATGGCGCAAGCAATTCCAAAACGATTTTGCAGCTCGAATGGATTGGCAGACCAGGAGTTATGCTGAAGCCAATCATAATCCTACCGCTGCTTTTAATGGTGAGCTTTCTAAAAATGTTATTCTCCAAAATATCTCACCGGGTCAGACAGTAACCTTGAGTGCTACTGGTTCTAGCGACCCTGATGGAGATTCACTGTCTTACAATTGGTTTCAATACAAGAAACCAGGAACTTACAGCGGCAATCTTGAAGTTAGTAATTCAAACTCTAGTAAGGCAAGCTTTGTTGCGCCGAATGCTGTAGGGCAAACTATCCATATCCTTCTTGAAGTTCAAGATAATGGAAACCCATCGCTAGTAAGCTATCGAAGGATTGTCTATACCATCAGATGAGTCGGCTGCTTCATAATCATTTACAAACTGCCTTTAGGAAGTTGTTCTTAATAAAAAATGAGGCGTAGCTTGCTCTACTCAAGCAGATTGTAAAACTTTGGAGTTAATTTGATAAAGTTTTCAATAATTTTCTTCCGGAATCAGTAACAGCTAGTTTGTAGGTTGCAGTGTTCCTACAGGAAGTTTAACAACGCGGATAAATAAGTTTGTTTAAGCCAACATTCTCACTTAAATCGAGAGTTTGGTTACAAGAAGCTGTTTATCCAAAGTCTTTTTCTGTAGAAAACACTTAAACACTAACTTACAAAATAAGGCAATAAACATGGTTAGATTTCATGGTTTTAGCCCTCGTACAGGGGAGAATTGCCCTCCTGGTCAATTTGCTCAAACCGGAAAGTTTGGCAGGATGTTTCCAGAACTTCGTGCCTTGACTCCCTCCTTGGACGCTTTGGAGGACTTGGGAGACGCGATGAATGATGCAAACCCTGAGTCTCCAAAAGGCGACAATAAAGACGTGCCAGCCGGGTACACCTACCTCGGTCAATTCATCGATCATGACATCACCTTCGACACTACAGCTCTACAAGAAATCATTGTTGACCCGTTGGCGGTGAGAAACTTTCGCACGCCGATGCTCGACTTAGATAACCTCTATGGGAGTGGTCCGAGTGTACAACCCTATCTCTATCAACTCTCTGACCCTGAGCTATTTTTGATTGGGAAAACCAACGCACAGCCTGGTGGAGGAGACTCCAGCCTTCCCACTCAGCTACCCAACGACCTCCCTCGTGCCGAGAGTGGTCTAGCAATCATTGGTGACCCACGCAATGACGAAAACTTGATTGTTGCACAACTTCACTTAGCTTTTCTCAAGTTTCATAACAAGATAGTTGCAGGAATTCGGGATGGTAGCATCCAACAAGAATCTCCTATTCGCAAGTCAGCGTTTGAAGAAGCCAGAGATTTAGTAATTTGGCATTATCAGTGGATTGTACTTCACGACTTTTTGCGCCGCATTCTTGATAATGAGCAACTAGACCAAGTTCTGAATGGAGGTAGACGCTTTTACAAATTTGAGAAAGAGCCGTTTATTCCGATTGAGTTTTCGGTCGCAGCTTATCGTCTCGGTCATAGTATGATTCGTGCAATTTATGACTACAACCGAGTCTTTACACCTCGTCCTGGTGGAGTCGTACCTGCTTCGTTGGAACTACTATTTAACTTCACTGCCAAATCAGGCCCACAAGGCGAGTTTACCAGTGTTCCCATTCCTAGTGACTGGATTATTGATTGGAGAAGATTTTTTGAAATAGACCCTAAGGTGCCAGTTGGGTTCAGTCGTGAACTAGACCCGTTCCTGGTTGACCCACTGAAGAATTTGCCGAATGTTCCAAAACCAAATTCACTGGCTGTCAGGAACTTGCAACGTGGTCGCAGTGTCGGCTTGCCATCCGGTCAAAGTATAGCGAAGTTCATGGGATTCAAGCCGTTGGCTAAGTCAAAGATTGCTCAAGGTCCCGATGGAAAGGTTGCTAAGAAGCATAAGTTTGATATTGAATCACCGCTCTGGTACTACATCCTTAAGGAAGCACAAATTCAAGGTCAAGGAAAGCGTTTAGGTCAAGTGGGAAGTCGGATTGTAGCTGAGGTTTTTGTTGGTTTACTGCAAGCAGATAGCAGTTCATTCTTGGCGCGGAATCCAGATTGGAAGCCAACACTGCCTGCTGAGAAAGCCGGAACATTTACGATGGCAGATTTGCTGAGATTTGTGGATGACATTAATCCCATTGGCTAAGCCATTACCACTTTACTTGTGATGATTGGAAAAGGGTTACGAGCATCTACAGTAGGGAGGTACAACTGTACCCCCTACCATGAAATGTCGTGAACGCCAGTGAATCCTTAGCAAAGCGGTTCGGACAGGACTAGCGTAGAGCGTACTTGCTCGAATAGCTGAGCAACTTTATCTAAATCTTTATCTCCAGGCGATCGCTCTACACCACTTGATAAATCTACCCCATTCGGTTGCAACCCGCTCAGAGCCTCTAAAATATTATCCGGTGTTAAGCCGCCAGCTAGTAACCACGGGCAATCGGGACTAAATTGCCGCAGCGTTACCCAATCTAAGGTTTTACCCGTACCTCCCAACATTTGAGGATGATAAGCGTCTAGTAACAGCGTATCCACACAACTGACGTAAGTATTCGAGTGGCTTAAACACTCTGGTGTCTTAACTCTGAGCGCTTTAAGAATTTCCACTTCTGGGAGAGACTCTCGCAGCCTTTGACAAAATTCTGGGGATTCACTGCCGTGTAATTGCACAGCACTCAAACCCGCTTCAGCAACAATCTCAGTGATGTCTTCAATTGTGGCATCAGCAAACACGCCAATTCGATCAACCTCTACAAGCAATGCCTCTACGATTGCCCGAATTTGCCCCGGCGTTACATAACGGGGAGAGGCTTGCACACAGATGAATCCTAAGGCTGTTGCTCCTAGTTGTGCGATCGCCTGACCTTGATCTGGTTTGGTAATACCACAAATTTTGACCCGCATCGTCTACAGTTCTCAGTTTTTGTGAATTGTATAGCTTTGTATCAAAATAACTCGTAAAAGTGTTAATTCTTCAAACAAGTTGTCAATTTTTTCCTTAGAGCTTTTTATAATGCCCTTAAATGTAAGGAGTGTAAACCGCAATCATTCCCAAGGAAGAAGGGATAATTCACTTTTCTCGGTAGTCTTCAATTACTCTATTAATGTTCTTCGTGACAAAAGGAGAAGAAAACTTGATTGACTTAATTAATTCAATTTTATTGGCAGCAGTGCAGCCGACCGTCGCTGACACGAGTACGTGGAGCTGGAGCGGTTCGCTCGTCATGAATATTTGCGTCCTCCTTGGTATTATCATTGCCAAAATTGGTATCCGCAACAAAGGAAAAGGTCCTGCCCTGCCTTTGCTAGAGCCATTTCTGGGGAAGAACTTTGGTGCGCCTGAGCTAATAGCGGGCGCAAGCATCGGTCATCTATTAGGGGTTGGTGCTATTCTGGGGCTGACTAATATTGGTCTCATTACATAAAGACAATACCCAGAAAGGATAACGATCTCCAAGAGACGCTCGATTTGAGCCACTAGCGACTCAAACTGGGCGTCTAAATTTTTGGTAAGAAGCATCATCTGCTATAAGCTTTTCCCCAGGTTTATAGGTATGGCAGTGGATAAGAATATCTTGCTGCTTATCGCAAGTGCCACCTTCTAGGTAAAGATTTGTTCTTTTTTTGCCGTTTACGCTGGGGCTTGTACTCTAGCTGAATGCTGAATGCTGATAGCTTTTTTGGTCAAGCCTAGAAGAGAGGGAGAAGAATAGTCATGCAAGCAAGTTGGCGAATTGGCTCTTTATTTGGAATCCCACTATTTTTAGACCCATCCTGGTTTCTAATCTTAGTGTTAATCACAATTATCCATGCGTTGAACTTTTACCCTTCCTTCGGATTAGCTTTGGCTTCGAGTGCTGGGTTAGTCATGGCGCTGTTGTTGTTCGGTTCAGTTCTCTTGCATGAACTCGGTCATAGTTTAGCCGCGCGATCGCAAGGCATTAAAGTTAACTCAATTACTCTATTTCTCTTTGGTGGAGTAGCGTCCATCGACCGGGAATCCAAGACTCCAGAGGGAGCATTACAAGTTGCGATCGCAGGACCAGGTGTAAGTTTGCTGCTATTTGGGTTATTTACTGTGCTAGCGCAAGTGCTACCCAGTAATAGTGTGGCAGAGGTCTTAACGTCAAACCTCGCTAACATTAACCTGATTTTGGCGCTATTCAACTTAATTCCCGGTCTGCCTCTGGATGGGGGACAAGTTTTGAAAGCGGTAGTGTGGAAGCTGACGGGTAACCGCTTTAAGGGTGTCCACTGGGCAGCTTTGACAGGTAAAGTGTTGGGAGGTTTAGCGATCGCATTTGGTCTAGGACTTGCTCTTTGGACAAGGGAGTTAGGAGCAATTTGGATTGCTTTCATTAGTGGGTTTGTGTTCCGTAATGCCAACGCCTACGACCGCATCACAACGTTGCAAGAAGCCTTACTCCAACTTTCAGCCTCAGATGCCATGACCCGTGAGTTTCGGATTGTAGATGCCAATCAGACACTACGCTCCTTTGCTGACGAGTACATCCTGGCAGACCTCCAGACCCCGATGCCTTACTACGCCTCATCTGATGGGCGTTATCGTGGTCTAGTAGCAATTGAAGATTTACAGTTTGTAGAACGTAGCCTCTGGGAAACCCAGACTCTTGAAAGTATTGTTCGCCCTTTATCAGAGATCGTCTCAGTTGAGGAGAAAACTCCTCTGGTCGAGGTGATTAACCGCTTAGAGGCGCATCAGACCAATCGCCTGACTGTCCTTTCCCCCGCAGGAACCGTTGCTGGTGTGATTGACCGAGGCGACATTGTGCGTACCGTGGCGAAGAAACTGAACTTACCAATTCCAGAAGCTGAAATCAAGCGTGTTAAAGCTGAAGGAACCTATCCTCAGGGATTACAACTACCTGCGATAGCGCAAGCTACAGGTCAGTAAACAATATTAGATTCTCACTTGGGTGAACCAACCTCTAAACTCGGTTGTGCCAAGATAGCTTGCCACTCCTCATCCAATAACGGCTTGTTCACCAACTGAACGCCAAAACAAGCAGCGGCGGCGTTAGTCAGCGCGTCTACCACCGTTTGAATTAAACCATCTCCACGTTGAGCAATTGGTAGATGAATCGGTGGTAGCGCCTCTTCCCCAAATACTTGCTTAAATAACTGACTATCTAGCTCTAGGCGCATTGAGCCATGTTGTAAAATCGCGTTGCCACGTCGCAACTGAGCGCTACCAATAAGCTTATAATTCTCAGCCGATACTAAATCTGCACCTGTAGCTGTACCAAAACAGTTGGGATTGTGTATGTACCCTCGTCCTACTGAACCATAGTGCAACTCAATGCCAAGCGATCGCCAACCTTGAATCAAAAACTCGCAAATCGCCCGATAATCATCGAGACGCTTGCCAGTCAGCCCTGACATCACCACCATATAGGTCAAATCGCCTTGGTGCAGCACGGCCCTCCCCCCAGTTGAACGCCGCACCAACTGTATCGGCTTTTCTTGCCAAGTTAGTTGCTGCCAAGATTCTGACCAACGTCGTTGATGATATCCCAGTGAGATTGTGGGTGATTCCCAGGTGTAAAACCGCAACGCTGGCGGATGCTTCCCTGCCTGATGTTGCTCCAGTAGCCACTGGTCAATTGCCATCTGAAGCTGTCCAGATGCGCGTATTAGTGGAATCAAACGCCAAGATGAGTGGGGATTTTGGATTAAGTTATTTTGATTCATTTAATCTTCCCATCCCTAATCCCCAATCTCAAGCTAAGCTTTATGCTGCACCAAATTCAGCTTGCAAAGCATCATCATTATCATCGGCAATTGTTGCAACTACAGTAATTGCACGAGAAATTTCTCCAGCAGAAAGTTCGGCTACGGTTCGCGAACTCAACACAACAACTTGATTATCGACAATGCCGAAACTGGATTCAAACGTATCAGACCAGTTCATTTCTAGAAGCTTACGCATCAACTGTGGTTCATTCTTGGCAGGTAACGGAAGCACCGAAGACCAAACGGTGAATGTATCATCATCCGTAGAACCAGTGAGTTGCACAAACACTTCAACGCTACCGTACCTGAACTTCCATAGGTGCCCCTCTTCACTTTGGCTTACCATGGCGGTGTCTTCCTGGTCTAGGCTGGAGATAACGGTTTCAATAATCTCCACATGGTTCACAGTAGCGGAATCCTCGATTAGCTCATTGCTAACTATATCTGCTGTTGAAAAGCTTTCAGTAGAAACCGTTTCAGGATTTGGCTGTTGGGTAGTCATGGCGGTTTGTTTTTCCCTCCTCTTGGGGTTTGCTCAAGACTCAGTATCGCCTGTGGGTGTCCTTCTTGGTATGTATCTTGATGTGTAGTGGTTTCTCTAATCAAGTTTTAGAGGTTAAGAGGCGATCGCCTTTCCTAGACTTCCTCACTTAGTCTCACGTTAGGTGGTAGGTGATGAACTGGCTTTCTCTACCACCTACCACCTACCCTCTAAGCCGTAACCTTCTGTTTCTTGTTGTTTTTGTTGTTTTCCCCATTAAGGTTTGCCAAGAACATCGGCACAACCTTTTCCATAAACATTTGAGGATTTTTGAAGACGCGCCCAGCGAGATCAATCCTAGTCATTTGTAAGTCTGGAGCAAGTAAAGTCTGCGGCAATCGCTCCATCAGGTACTGTGGCCGTTGCCACAACGGCATTGTCTCGGCGATATCTAGGAGTTTGCCCACTCTCCGCAGTTCGGCACCCAACATGATATCCATGCCGGATTCAAAGGCTGCCTGTTCAATCGCGATATATTTGCGCTTTGCCTGTTCGACTTTCTGACGATTTTCCGGGCTTTTACGTGCCAGTTCTGCTAACCAGCGATTTCCCCAGCGTACATGACCCGCTTCCTCTGGAAAAATTCGTTCGATGGTTTCACGGATTTTGATGTTTTCTTCCGTTTGTGGTGCCTCTTTTAAAGCATGAATGTGAGCCGAGAAATACTCACAACCCCGTTTTTCAGTGACATTAATCGCGGCTAATGCAGCAATGATGCCATCTTCTAGGTTTCGCTGTGGGTCAAAAAATTCTCTGTCTACAAGACGATCAAATTCATCGATGTAAGAAGAACCAGGCGGCGTCCCTACGTCTGCTCCCAACTCTACCAACAGATCTGTCAACCACATCGCATGACGCGATTCGTCAGAGATGTGATGAGACAAATCACGTACTAATTCTGGCGGTTGTCCGTTTAGCTGTTCAATAACATCTGTCAGGTCTTTACAGCTACGTTGTTCGCTGTAGCGGTAGCGGTTGAGAGTCATCAGATGAATGCCGCGATCGCTCACCACTTGTTTGAGGATGTCACGCGCACCCATTGATTTATTCAGTTTGCGGGGATAAGCAACCGTCATATCTTTATATGTCGTTTTGTAAAGTTGTTCATCTAATCGTAACGTAGATTTTTTTGATGAAACAGCTCACGCCTCGACTGATATACGGTTGCTTTACCTTATTCACCCTACTAAGGCTTATGAGCAACCCAGTACTTACTCATAAAGTGGTTTTCCGTTGCAATATCCTGGAAGCCCGCTCGCTTCAGACGTTCTACCAAATCATCAGTGGTGTAATGCCTGTAGAAAGGTTCATGGAACATCGCAGGAAAGTTTTCCATCAGTGGCATCATTTCCGGAGAATCAATCGCCTGAATCGAGTCACAGATAACGAAGACTCCACCCGGTTGAGTCACCCGAAACGCTTGCTCAATCACATGCTGACGCGCCGCAGGCGGCAACTCATGAAATAGAAAAACGCTAGTAACTCCCTGGAAATAGTTATCACGATAAGGTAAATCCTCTGCATTCGCCTGAATCAGTTGCGGCAACTCGCCTGGATTCTCAGACAACAGTTGGTTGGCCTTACGCAGATAAGCTGGCGATAAGTCCATCCCAAATAATGAGACTTGAGGCAGCATTCCCCGGATGAACTTCAAAGTACGACCTGTACCACAAGCAATATCCAGTACCTTGATTTGCTTTTGTGGCAGTGAATTAAAAGCTTTCAGACCTTCCTTTAAAGGAGCGAGAACCCGCCGCCGCATCGCATCAGCGGAACCATTAAAGAGAATTTCCACCTGCAAATCATACAGATTGGCAGACATATCACTTAAGTAGCCATCAGTCTGATGATGGAAGTTTTGCAGGTAGTAGCTGGGATAGCCTTCCGTCTCAATCCCTGGCGAGAAATCTTGATATTTCTTTTGATTAGCTCGTTGCCAAATTGTTGGCGTATCGAGCCACAACGCTGGATAGTAGCGAAAGAAATCTTCCCAAGGATTATCAAACAGCAATGCGGCTGGGTAAACGCCCCGTTGTGCATCCTGCCAATCTGTTTCAATAATCCGATTGAGCCGCTGCTGAATTTCTAAGAGAAGCTTCGGGTCAATAGGATTCGTCTTCAGTTCATTAATAGGAGGAGAAATTAGATTCAGCAGTTGCGAACTAATGGTCTTGTGTGCCAGACCAAATACGCTTTTGCTCTGCTGAAACGACTGATAAGCAAGCTGAGTTAAGGTGTCAGACATGGGGATTGCTTGACTCGTTTTAATCCATTTCTATGTAGTATATGAATAAT
Source organism: Symplocastrum torsivum (assembly GCF_059505465.1). Taxonomy (NCBI): domain Bacteria; kingdom Bacillati; phylum Cyanobacteriota; class Cyanophyceae; order Oscillatoriales; family Microcoleaceae; genus Symplocastrum; species Symplocastrum torsivum. The sequence continues at coordinate 93,014 of NZ_JCACKQ010000134.1, forward strand.
TGTAACGAATAGATGAGAAATAATTCCTGACCAAAAGGTAGAGTTGGTAAGAGATACAGAAGATATAGAGGCGCTCAAACACATAAAAAACCACCCTTGGGGGTGGCTGATGTTGTCTTTTGTTGCTAATTGCTCATTTGAGCAAGTGACGTGAAACCTTTTAGGGCAGTTGTTTAGCAATCGTAGTAGAGGGCGAACTCGTATGGGTGAGGACGCAGCCGCATTGGGTTGACCTCATTGTCGAGTTTGTACTCAATCCATGTGGTAATAAAGTCTTCCGTGAACACACCACTCTCAACCAAGAAGCCATGATCTTTCTCTAGGGCTTCTAGGGCTAAATCTAAAGAACCTGGGGTTGAAGGAATCTTGCTCAATTCTTCTGGAGTGAGGTCGTAGATATCGACATCCAAAGACTCACCAGGGTCAATTTCGTTCTTGATGCCGTCAATCCCAGCACAGAGCATAGCAGCAAAAGCTAAGTAGGGGTTTGCTGTTGCATCAGGACAACGGAACTCTAACCGCTTCGCCTTGGGATTGGTACCAGACAGAGGAATACGGATGGAGGCAGAACGGTTGCCTTGAGAGTAGGCGAGGTTCACTGGCGCTTCAAAACCAGGTACCAAACGCTTGTAAGAATTGGTGGTTGGGTTGGTCAAAGCCAAAAGTGCTGGAGCGTGTCTGAGGATACCACCGATGTAATTCAGTGCCATTTTACTCAAACCAGCATAGCCATCACCTGCAAATAGAGGCTGTCCATCCTTCCAAATAGACTGGTGAGTATGCATCCCAGATCCGTTGTCGTTAAACACGGGCTTTGGCATGAAGGTGACGGTTTTGCCATATTTCTTGGCAACGTTCTTGATGACATACTTATAGGTCATTAAATAGTCAGCGGCTTTTACCAAGGTGTCAAAGCGGAATCCGAGTTCGCACTGACCACCAGAGGCAACTTCATGGTGATGCTTTTCAATCGGAACGCCGCATTTCGCCATCGTCAGCAGCATTTCCGTCCGCATATCTTGCGAGGTATCCGTTGGGGCAACTGGGAAGTAACCTTCTTTATAACGTGGCTTGTAGCCGAGGTTGCCACCTTCTTCTTTTCTGCCAGAATTCCAACGACCTTCTATGGAGTCTACGTGGTAGTAGCCTTCATGTTGGTTTTGGTCAAAACGGACATCATCAAAGATGAAAAACTCCGCTTCAGGACCAAAGAAGGCGGTGTCACCAATGCCAGTGGAAATTAGGTAGTCTACTGCCTTCTGAGCAATGGTACGAGGACAACGACTGTAAGGTTCGCCTGTCCGGGGTTCTGTAATGCTACAGATGACACTCAATGTCGGTTCTGACATGAACGGGTCGATCCAAGCCGTTGTGGGATCGAGTACCATCGTCATGTCGGATTCATTGATCGTTTTCCAACCCCGAATACTAGAGCCGTCAAAAGGTACGCCGTCTGTAAAACTGCTTTCATCAATTTGGTTTTGGAACAGCGAGAGGTGCTGCCAGATACCTGGCGTGTCAATAAACTTTAGGTCAATAATTTGGATGTTGTTCTCTTGTACATAGGTTAGGAACTCTTGCGGGGTCTGGAACATGGAATAAACTCCTTAATCTCTCAACAATCTAGAGCTACTAGGGGACAGGCTAAACACAGGCTCAACAATTTAACGATATTCACTGCTAAGGAACGAATTGGTCAAACTTGGTACAAGTTAAGAGTTTAGTATTAGCAAATGGTAGGGCGGTTGGTTGTTGACAGCTTGGCTTTGCCTTACAAAGAGACCGGAGAAGGTTTCCCCAGAAGGCGGTAGTCTAGACAATCATCTGAATAATCCTAGGGAGAGCGAGTAGCAGCTTTTGTATCCAACGATACAGATTCTCGCTTCCTAATTTTGGGTATCTGGAGAAAATTACGAATTGTAGCAAAATTAGAAAAATCTTACCTTATGCATTTCCCAAAGTTTAATATTGTATCAGAAGCTACAGTTTATTGATTAGGGGGAAGTTATGAGTTCTAATTTCTGTGTTGATGATTTGGATCAACAAGAAGCGCTCAGATACCGACCCGGACAACGGGTAGAACTCAAAGCAAATCCTGGGGTTGTAGATGTTATTACTGAATATGACCCAATGATGGTACCCCCCATTTGGCTGGCGAATGATCCAAAGCCGCGATATCCCCATGAATTGAGTGTGCTTGTTAAGCCGATGATAGGCATGGGTTGGTTAAGATTATCCAAGCGTTCCTCCGCTAGACCTCCAGTGCAACAGTCTCGCGTTCACATAGCAATCGGTTCTAGGTAGGGCATCATCAGTGGTGTCTACAAAACGTTACCTTGTGATTGACACTTTTACAGGTCTCTTCCTATGTGATTATTAATAGATAAAGATATGCAGATTGTTGTTGGGAGAGCATTTTCATGCGAGATGCAGTCACAAATCTGATCAGGAACTACGATGGCGCCGGCCGTTACCTGGATCGTAATGCGATTGATTCACTCAAGTCTTACTTTGAAACTGGCACAGCACGAGTAGCAGCAGCGGCTGTAATTAACTCCAATGCTGCATCAATCGTCAAGCAGGCGGGTTCACAACTGTTTGACGAACTGCCAGAACTGATTCGTCCGGGCGGAAATGCCTATACGACTCGTCGCTATGCGGCTTGTTTGCGAGATATGGACTATTACCTACGTTATGCTAGCTACGCGCTGGTTGCAGGTGATACGAATGTACTCGATGAACGGGTGTTGCAAGGTCTGCGGGAAACCTACAACTCTTTGGGTGTACCAATTGCACCAACGGTTCGCGGTATCCAGTTGATGAAAGACATCGTTAAGGAACAAGTTGCAGCGGCTGGTGTGGAGAATACCGCATTTATCGATCAGCCCTTTGACCACATGAATCGGGAACTGAGCGAACAGGATATTTAAACACCAATTTAACAAAATTGAGCGATCGCACTTTTAACGGGTAACACTGTAGGGTGCGATCGCTATTTTTAGGGCTTGTTATTCCCAGTCCCAGCAAAACAGTTATCTTCTCTTGATGACAAGATTACCGTCTTGCACCTGAATATCGGTGATGTTTTTCAGCCAAGCTTGTACTCTTGGGTCAGAGTTAACCATTTGATTAAGATTCTGTGTCTTCAATGCTTGCAAAATAGCACCTTCAACTTCAGGAGGAATTTGTTGCCCGTCGGTGGTACTAATCGATGTAGGAGTAATGGCTAAGAGTCCATTCTCTACAGCAACCTTCAGAGAAAAATTTCCATTGAGGTAGCGCCCACTAAATCCCGGTACAGCATCCAGAGGAACAGCACTTTGTACCATGACTTGATCGTTCTCTATCTTGAAGTAAGCCTTCCCCGCTAACGTGGGGCTATTGGCAACTAAAGTGTTAATGTCATCAGCACTTAAAGCCAATTCGGCTGGTTCCGCTTCAACACCAGCACCAATACTAGGAGTAGAGAAGGCTTCAATTCGACGATTAATTTCAACTGACTTTTCTGCTGAGGGTTCAATAGGGATGTCTGCTTTTTGAGTTGAGGTAATTAACTGTCTGGCTGAGTAGGTTCTATGGATTAGGAAAGCCGCGCCGCCACCAATCAGAAAGAAGGCTATGACAAGCGTCAGACTAATAAGAGAAAAATAGCCATGTTTTTTCGGCTCAAGCATTGGTTGCATTCGAGTAAGTATCCTTTATTTTGATCAATAGCAGATTATGTTTTTTGCAATAGGCGATCGCTTTCCAGAATATCAGCCAAAGCGATCAGGGCTGTGGTTGCAGAAAGGGTGGAAACAGAGACACCGTTCCTACAACTCCTGATTTTCCTGTAAAGAGCGATCGCTTATGGAATCAGAAGCAATACCCTCGGACTCTTGTGAGGCTGTTGCCTACCACTAAGTTCAGTGTTGTCTTCGATGTTGATGCGCTAAATTAGACGCTAAGACAGTGACTATAACTGCATGATTAATCCACCGAATAAGGCGGCATGAGACTTATGACTTCAGAGGCATTGGGTGAATTGGAAGATGAGGAATTAGAACAAATGCCCAGCCTGGAACATGGTGCGATCGGAATTAGGCTGGGGCGCTATCTTGATGCTCATGTTGAAGAATATCAGCTAGGTCTAGTCTGCAATTCTCAAACGACTTACAAGTTCGTTGGTCAGAAGTCAAATCGCTTGCCTGACTTATCGTTTGTCAGTCGTGAGAGACTCCCTCAGCGCATTGACCAAAATGCTAACTTTGCACCTGATTTGGCGGTCGAAGTTCTATCCAGAGGAGACGATGTTGCGGAAATTGACAAAAAGGTTCTGCAATATCAGAAGTCTGGAGTTCGCTTGGTTTGGGTCATTCATCCTGTTATTCAAGCGGTTGATGTTTATCGTTTAAAAGATGGGATGAAGTTACAGCGCTTACTTATTGATGATGAAATGGATGGAGAAGATGTCATCAAGGGTTTTAAGTTGAAAGTCAAACGTCTTTTTGACTTGCCGAACATGGGTCAACCCGATGATTTTAATTAGTGGCTGAGGGAGGGTTCTGTTTGAAAATTGTTGATAGATTCACTAATTTAATCCCTAAACCTGTCCCTTCAAAAATATGAGTAAAGATAGGCACAGTAAAAGCCAAAATCCATAGGGCTATTGAGGGAACAATCAAGACTGTCACTATTAATTAGAGCAGAAGGTATCAGAATGCTACAGGTGGCTGGAACGTCGATCTCTGCTGACGGAGGGGAAGTAAGACCTTCATCTGGACGCAAGTCTGTCTTGAGGCATTCCCCCTTGATGTCAGAAACCGCCTGACGCGCTCTTCGACTGGCGGTAGTTCATTCCACTTCCTTAAGGGAGATTGGCATAGTAACTGATTGGCGGTACTATATTACACCTCAAGGACACAAAATACCTTATACAATAGCTTGATCATAACTTTGGGGCAGCCATAATCGGTAATTAGTGTTACTGTATGGCAGCATACTGTTTTATAAGAATAAGTTTGCTGAAATACTTTGCGAAATGCTTGTCCGGAAAGTTCCCCCCAACTGATGGAGCTTCTAGATCAACGGTATCTCCACAGCTGCCTTAAAACCTCTGAGGAGAGACTGGGTTTAACTCACTTATTAGCTCAGATTATTTCTCTGCTCAATTAATGCTCCCAACGCTGACGCTATGACAGCAAGGCCGATTCCACGCCAACCCTCAAGTTCAACTGACAGCAGCAGTAGTAGCACTGCCGCTGAAGGAACTCCCGTTTCTGCTCTCAAAGAACTCGTGGCACGTCTGCACAGGGAACAACACAAGATTCAAGATTTGTTGAGTTCACTGGGGTTTGCCTTACGCAGTTTCAACAATTTGAATCAGTTTTTGGAGTTAATTCCGCTAATGGCATCACGGGTAACCGATGCTGACGGTGGGGCACTGATTCTATTCAAATCAAATGGTCAGGTAAGACTAGAGCGATTACATTGCCAGGAAGGTCAAGCTTGCAATGATATTCGGAAAGCGATAGAAAAGGCAACTCGTAAAGTTACAGCAGCGAACAGTGAGGAAGGGGCTGCCTCGACGAACTCAGTTTCCGCCGATTTCATTCAATCCTCCCTTGATGAGCAAGTGACTCAGGCTCTAGGCGCAGACGTACAGCTATTTGGTACGCCAATTCTGATCAAGAATGCTGAACGAGGGCGTCTCTATGTCTTTAGCCATGATCCAAAATACACCTGGACAGCAACACGGCAGAAGTTAGTACGATTGGTCGCCGATCAAACCGCCGTTGCGATCGCAAATGATGAACTCACGGTTGAGCTACGCAAGAAAGAACGCTTAGATCGAGAGTTAGAAATTGGAGCAGATATCCAACTGCGCCTCCTACCACGGGAATGTCCTGAGATTGAGGGCATTGATCTGGCGGCGATGTGTAAAACGGCTAACCGAGTCGGAGGCGACTACTACGACTTCATTCCGACTAACTACGACCAGCTACGCCCCAAAAAGCAAGACAGCACGGAAGCCAGCGACCCTCAGAAGGTGTCTGTCCCCTGGAGTGTTGTGATCGGTGATGTGATGGGAAAAGGTGTCCCGGCTGGATTGATTATGACAATGACACGGGGAATGCTTAGAGCAGAAGTCCTTAACCGTCACTCGCCCGCACAGATTTTACAGCACTTAAACCGAGTCATGTATGCCGACTTGGAAAATTCCAATCGGTTTGTCACGCTGTTTTATTCCGAATACGATCCCCAGACACAGATACTCTCCTACAGCAATGCTGCCCACAATCCACCGTTGTTGTGGCAAGCGTCAACTCAGTCAATTGTGCGTCTCGATACAAACGGGATGCTGATTGGTTTAGAGGCAGATTCTCAATACGAAGACGCTCAAGTCAAACTCTCCGAGGGAGACACAATTATTTACTACACAGATGGGTTTACTGACGCGGCAAATCAAAATGGCGATCGCTTTGATGAGGAAAACTTGACGCAATCTTTCCAGTGGGCTTGTGAGCATTGCGACAGTTGTCAAGAAATTCTAGATTACTTATTTGAGCAAGTACAACTATTTATTGGCTCAAAAAACCGTAATGGAGATGATATGACCTTGGTCGTGATGCAGGTAAAATCTTCCGAGTGACCTAAATTTGTCAGAGGCAAGAATCGCATGGTCGTTGAAGGACTACAAGCCGTAACTGCTGGGTTGGATAGCATCAGCCACTTGAGTGAGGCTCTAGGAACGTTGAACCATTATTTATCAAACGATTGGCTTGTGCTAGCGCAATCAGTCCAAGACCCAGAAGTTCTAACACGGATTCAAGATGCATGGAACAATTTCATTAGCACGGGTCAAGTCTGGGCACTGATAATTGGGCTAATTATTGGTTACCTCTTCCGGGGCATAACCTCATAGTGAGATTGGTCAATCGAAAGTTCTTAGTTTTTAGTTGTTAGACAAGGCTGCCCTTCTAACAACTAATAACCAACAACTAACAACTGCGAACTAAAGACTAAGGACTACTGCTGTGACAAAACAAACAACCTGGAGCCAGCGGTTTGAATCGGCTTTGCATCCTGCGATCGCTCGTTTCAATGCTAGTATTGGCTTCGATATTGCACTGATTGAGTACGACCTAACAGGCTCTGTTGCTCATGCCAAGATGCTGGCGCGTACTGGCATTATTTCCCCTGAGGAAGGGGAGCAACTGGTTGCAGGCTTAGAACAAATCCGCTCAGAGTACCGCGAAGGCAAGTTTAATCCCGGCGTTGATGCTGAGGATGTCCACTTTGCCGTTGAGCGACGCCTGACGGAGATTGCGGGAGATGTGGGGAAAAAGCTGCACACAGCGCGATCGCGTAATGACCAAGTAGGAACGGATACACGACTCTACCTCCGAGATCAGATTTCCCATATTCGCACTCAAGTGCGGGAGTTCCAATCTGTTCTCCTCAACCTCGCCGAAGCCAACGTCGAAACCCTGATTCCAGGCTATACTCACCTCCAACGTGCCCAGCCCCTGAGCCTAGCGCATCACCTTTTGGCATACTTTGAAATGCTACAGCGCGACTGGACGCGACTAGGGGAGATTTACCAACGGGTGAATATCTCCCCTTTAGGAAGCGGTGCCCTTGCTGGAACCACATTTCCCATTGATCGGCATTACGTTGCCAAAGAGTTGCAATTTAGTGGAATTTATGGTAATAGCCTGGATGGTGTAAGTGATCGCGATTTTGCGATCGAGTTCTTATGTGCCGCTAGCCTGATCATGGTTCACCTGAGTCGGTTGTCAGAGGAAATCATTCTCTGGGCATCCCAAGAATTTAGCTTTGTTACCCTCAAAGACACCTGCTCAACGGGTTCCAGCATCATGCCCCAAAAGAAAAACCCTGATGTCCCAGAACTGGTACGCGGGAAGACGGGTCGTGTTTTCGGTCACCTGCAAGCAATGTTGGTGTTGATGAAGGGGCTACCTCTGGCATATAACAAAGACTTGCAAGAGGATAAAGAAGCATTGTTTGATAGCGTCAAGACGGTTCAAGGCTGCTTAGAAGCAACGACAATTCTCTTGCGGGAAGGTCTGGAATTTAAGCGTGAGCGTTTAGCCGAAGCCGTTGCCGAAGACTTTTCTAACGCCACCGATGTTGCCGATTATCTAGCGTCGAAAGGCGTTCCTTTCCGAGAAGCTTACAACTTGGTTGGGAAAGTCGTGAGAACTTGTCTTGCGGCAGGTAAATTGCTGAAGGATTTGAGCTTGGAGGAATGGAAGGAATTACACCCAGCCTTTGAGGACGATATTTACAATGCGATCGCACCGACTCAAGTGGTTGCCGCCCGAAACAGTTACGGTGGCACAGGCTTTGAGCAGGTGCGTCAAGCCCTAAAAAACGCTCACGAGCGCTTAGTTGCTGAGTAAATTAGAGCTAAGTTAAGGTGTTGGCGGGATACGCTAGGTAAACCGCCTAAAAATATGAACCAAGCTTCTTTTTTCGGAGTGTTAGTTGCCATTGCACTGCCCTTCACAGGAATTGGTCTTCAACCAAGCACCGCTCAAGAAGGGCAACAACTCATCGCTCAACGCATCAACTGTACTAATCCAAATAGCACTGTAGAAATTAACGAATGTAGCCGTCGAGATGCTGCCGAATCTGACCGAAAGCTCAATCAAGTCTACCAGCAGCTAAGACCAAGATTGGTAGGGCAACAACGCCAACGATTAACTGATGCCCAACTCGCCTGGATTAAGTTTCGAGATACAACTTGTGAATATGAAAGAGGTGAGTGGGGTAATGGAACAGGTGCGCCCTATGGCTACTCGATTTGCCTTGATCGAGTAACACGACAACGGACAGAAGATTTGGAGCGATATTTGGAGAGGCTTAATCAATGATGCTGCATTGAGAATCTACTGATAAGCTGACTAAAAATCAGGAGTTAAAAGGACATTGCCATGAGGAATGAGACACTGGCAGTACACGCAGGTCGTAGCATTGACCCAGCAACAGGTGCTGTAACACCTCCGATTCATCTGTCTACTACCTTTGAGCGAGAAGCTGACGGTAGCTATCCTCATGGCTATGACTACATTCGTACCAACAACCCGAATCGAGAAGCCCTAGAAAAATGCCTGTGTGAATTAGAGGGCGGAGTTGCCGCTGCTGCTTTTTCTTCAGGTTCAGCCGCAACGGTGAGTGTATTTCAAGCCCTTGCACCAGGCGACCATGTTATTGCACCCAATGATGCATATACGGGAACGACGGCTCTTTTGAGAAATGTTCTTGCTCCTTGGGGTTTGCAGGTAACGTTCGTGGACATGACCAATCCCACTGACGTTAGCCAAGCAATTCAACCGAATACACGGCTGATTTGGATAGAAACACCATCCAATCCCCTACTTAAAATTACCGATATCGGGAAAATTTCTGCGATCGCTCATCAAGCTAATGCACTGTGTGTGTGTGATAACACTTGGGCTACTCCAATCGGTCAAAAACCCTTCAGCTGGGATGCTGACTTGATTGTGCATTCGATGACAAAGTATCTCGGTGGACACAGTGATGTCTTGGGAGGTGTGGTTATTTCCAGAGTTGAAGATGACTTCTTTAGGCGAATCAAGACCATTCAAACCAGTGGAGGTGCTGTTGCTTCACCCTTCGATTGTTGGCTAATCCTCCGGGGTATTCAAACCTTGCCCTATCGGATGCGGGCACATTCAGAAAATGCCTCAAAAGTAGCAACGGTCTTAAGTGACCACCCAAAGGTCGAACTTGTCCATTACCCCGGTCTCAAAGAGCATCCAGGACATGAAATTGCCGCGCTTCAAATGCCGCTTTTCGGTGGAATGCTTTCTTTCCAGGTAACAGGAGGACGTGAGGAAGCGTTTGCGTTAGTGGCAAAAGTACAACTGTTCACACGAGCAACTAGCCTTGGTGGTGTTGAAAGCTTGATTGAACACCGAGCTTCAATTGAAGGGCTAGGAACAAGCACTCCTGATAACCTGCTGCGAGTTTCTGTTGGTCTTGAACACCCAGATGATCTAATTGCGGATTTGGCGCAAGCTTTGGGTTAGTAGTTCGTTGTTTGTTATTGGTTGTTTGTTGTTATAGCAGTAGCTAATTAGGTTAGGACATCGACTAGAAGCGAGTCCTCGCCCCTTTTGCTATTTGGCTGAAAGCTGATTGCTGAAAGCTGACGGCTGATTGCGATGAAAGCAAAAACTGGGCATCAATCCGATCATAAATGGTTGATGCCCAGCTAAGTTAGAGCAAGTTTTTGCGTTGTAGATCATCTCTTGCTCACTCCTACGCAGGGATTGAGCTAATTCTCGTTTCCTATGTGCGGGAAGCTTCGCTTTTATTGACCGTAAGCGCGTGCTTTAGGGCTGTTTTGACTGCCCACAAGGTGACGCTATCAGCGAGGAGCATACTTCTAGAAATTCTCTTAAAGAGCAGAAGTATCTCGCTCGCCTCCTTGATCGCTATCTTCCTCTTCTTGGTTTTCATCCCTCGAAGTTCTGCTGTACCGCCGATTTTTAGAGAAACGACCCGTATTTTTGCGTTTACGAAACTTACGGGCGTAAGCTTGATTCCGCTGCGCCTTTTCTTTTTTTAGATTGCGGCGCTTTGCCATGTTTACCTCATGAATAACAAAAAATGTGCCTCGCTTGCCTCTTGCTTTGAGATTAAGCTTGGCTTGTCTATCTTACCAGTGTTAGACCTCCTGCTTGAGAAGCTGCCTCAAAACAGGTGATGTCTAGACTACTATGTAAGGCTTGCCAATGCTAGTATCTCTTGCGATCGCCACTTGGTTTCCAATGGTTTGTTTTGGGTCAAGCGTTGATAACACAGCAAAGCACGTTCAATCCATTCTGCACTATCTAGAGCAGAAATTGCAGAGTCTTCTTGGTGGAGTTGTTGAGGCGCGTGAAGAGTAAAATTCTTAAACGTTCAACGTTGAATTGCGTCAAAAAGTAGCTTTTTAACCGCTAACATGACCGAACTTGCATCAGGAGCGTCTATGATAACAGTCTGTAAGCAACCGATTACATAGGTAAAGAGAGCTTTCTCATCAATGTATCGAAAATGGCAATTTGTACAAACAGTGCTTGGAGTTATATTTCGCCATCCTGTCCCTGGCACCAGCATCATTCCAATTTTGCCGGATGGGCAAATTGTGCTGGTTCGGCGTCGTGATAATGGTAAGTGGTCACTGCCAGGAGGTATGGTGGACTGGCGCGAAGATATTGCTACATCCGTGCAGCGAGAGTTGGCTGAAGAAACAGGGCTAGAGGTGTTGGAAATTGCTCGATTAGTTGGAGTTTATTCAGCACCCGATCGCGACCCTAGGCTCCATTCTATTTGTGTCCTGGTAGAAGCAAAGGTTCAAGGAACAATACAGATACAAGACACATCAGAAATTTTGGAAGCTCAAGCCTTTCAACCCTCAGATATTCCATTAGGCACCCTCAGCCATGATAATGACCAGCAGTTGCAGGATTATTTTGATGGCAAAACAACTCTTGCTTAGAGGCTGAGGATGTAGAACAGTGAGAAGGTTGTCTTGTCTCCTCTTGTACTCTCTTGCCTAACAGCACATGTCTCACCAGAAAATGGGCAACCGTCTTGCCAATCTCCAATCCTTGAGAGTTAATCCCTTTTACCCGTCGGACTTAAAAGAAAAAGACCTTGCGATCAGGATGAATCTACCCTTACGAAATTCTCGAATTAAGCTACAGTCGGGGCAATTGTTCTGGCGTGAAGTGGGTCAGGGGCCAGTTCTCGTCTTTCTACATGGCTCTTGGAATGATGGTAGTCAATGGCTACCCGTTATTCAACAATTAAGCCAGGATTACCATTGCTTAGCCCCTGACTTACTGGGGTTTGGCGACTCACTCAAACCCAAACTCCACTACTCAATCCAACTAGAAGTTGAGTGCCTAGCGGAATACCTAGAATTGCTACACCTACCCCAGGTATATTTAATTGGTCATTCCTTGGGCGGTTGGATTGCTGCTAGCTATGCCTCGAAATATCCGGAGAAAGTCCGTGGTCTTGTATTACTCGCACCAGAGGGGGTTCAGGTAGAAGGACAGCGAGGACGTTGGCGGGGTTCACGATGGTTAGTCGGGCGTTCCTCTATTGGTTATAGTATTCTGCGATCGCTTTTGCCCCTAGCACGGCTATTTGGTCGTCATAAAGGCATTGAACAAGCCCTACAGCAACGGCAACTGCTCAACAGTTCACCCACCGCTTGCCAACTTTTGTTCCAGCGACGCCGCGCCGAAATTCAAGCCGAACTCTTGCAAGAACAACTTGACTGGCTCAAAGTACCAACGTTGATTCTACAAGGCAGCAGGGATACAACGGATGCGATCGCACGTAGCCAAACCTATGGCGATAAACTGCCACAAGCCTATCTAGAGATGATTGAACAGGCCGGTCATGACTTACCGGAAGCCTTCTCAGAACTGGTAGCTCAGTACATTAATGACTTTGTTGTAACGCAGGAGGAAAGTGTTCAAACAGATAACGTAGTAGGACTGTGAAAGCTGTTTTGCTCTCTTGGTAATCTCTTCCCCCACTCCCTACTTCCCTTGTTCAATCAATAAGCGCATTCCCCAAAAGATTAAGTAGGGGTCAGCTACAAGATGATATATGTCGTGAGGAAACTGGGCTTGAAGGTGAGTTAGCAGCAAGCGAGAGTCGCCGCCCGTTAGAGCAATCTGAGTATCTGGAAACTGACACCGCCAATCATTGATAAAGTCCTGGATACCTGCCAAGACGGTATAGACTACACCACTTTCAATTGCCGCTGATGTCTGCTTAGCCCAGCGAGGTGGTAGCTGTGGTGCGAGTTGGATGGCTGGTAAGGCCGCTGTGCTTCCTGCCAAAGACTTTAGCTGTAACCCTAGTCCTGGTAAAATCGCTCCCCCAATTAGCTGCTTGTCGGCATCAGCACCTGTAAAGGTTAAGGCGGTGCCAGCATCAATGACTAGCACTGGGTAACCATAAGTTTCCCCTGCACCCAACAAGGCTAAGGCACGGTCAATCCCCAAAGAAGGATAAAGTCCCAAAAGTGGCACTCGCTCTAGGGTAATGACATCACTATCAGAGTAGGTTTGCCAGAGTTTTGTCTGTTCTGGTACGACTGAAGCGAGATAAAGAGGTAGCGGGTTGGGATCATCCAATTGTTGAGATACTAACAAGGACGGAAAAATTTTCTCTGACATTACCCCAACTGCCCATTGCTGAATTAGTTCCTCAACGGTGGCTGTTGATAAATGGTCAGTATCCCAAGCCTCTCGAAGAATTCCCTCGACAAACCAAGCCCAGTGTAATCTGGAATTTCCAATTATTAAGGCGAGGCAGTTTCCTTTCACAGGGGTATAGGGCAGGGAATGAGTTGTTTAAGTATTTTTACTTAGCTACTATAGAAGAGTGAACCTGCTGAGTTTAGGGTTGATGCATCTTCTGCTCAAAAAAGCAAGATATCAATCTATAGCAAGATCTATGAAGAACCTATAAAAAAACAATAACTAAATGCAGAAAAGAAATGCATTGAGATTTCAATCTTCTTACGCTTCATATTAGGTTGCTTGATAAAGCCTCTAAAAATAGTTGTGTAAAAATAAAGAAAACATAAAAAATTAAAAGTAGCTGATTAAGGAGTTAAGAAATGGTATTACTCACTGACAGAAGCCAAAAGCGATTAACGATTCAGACGGGCGAAATAGCGGCAGATACAACAACGATTCGCTCATTGGACTGGGATCGCGATCGCTTTGATATTGAGTTTGGACTACAAAATGGTACAACCTACAACTCATTTCTGATTCGGGGCGAGAAAATCGCTTTAGTTGATACCTCTCATGAAAAGTTTCGTCAGCTATATTTAGACACCCTCAAAGGATTAATTGACCCTCCTAAAATTGATTACCTAATTATTAGCCATACGGAGCCAGATCATAGCGGTTTGGTCAAAGATGTCCTTCAACTCGCGCCTGATGTGACAGTGGTAGGAGCAAAGGTGGCAATTCAGTTTCTTGAAGATTTCGTGCATCAGCCCTTTAAGCGGCAAATTGTCAAAAATGGCGACAAATTGGATTTGGGCAATGGGCACGTTCTAGAGTTTGTCAATGCCCCTAATCTACACTGGCCTGACACAATCTTCAGCTACGACGCAGGAACTCAGGTAATCTTCACTTGCGATGCGTTTGGGATGCACTACTGCTCAGAGAGTACCTTTGATGAAGATTTAAGCAGGATTGAACCGGATTATCGATTTTACTACGACTGCCTAATGGCTCCAAATGCCCGTTCTGTGCTGTCTGCCCTCAAGCGGATGGGCGAGTTGGGTGAAGTAAAGATGGTTGCTAATGGTCATGGGCCATTGCTACGCCACAATGTTGAAGAATTAGTGAGTCGCTACCGCCGTTGGAGTCAAGCGCAGACAAAAGCAGAGACATCGGTTGTTGTGTTTTATGCTTCAGACTACGGCTATAGCGATCGCCTTTCCCAAGCCCTCGCTAGAGGTATCACCAAAACTGGTGTTGGTGTAGAGATGATGGACTTAAAATCCGCCGACCCTCAAGAAGTGCAGGAATTGGTCAGTCGTGCGGGTGGAATCGCGATCGCAATGCCTCCAGTATCCAGTAAGACGGCGGCGGCGGCTGTGGGCACAGTACTTGCTGCGGCTAAGTCTAAGCAAGCGATCGGTATTTTCGAGTCTTACGGTGGGGATGACGAACCGATTGACCCTCTATTAAGACAATTCCGGGATTTGGGCTTGAAAGAAGGCTTTCCTGCGATTCGGGTTAAGGATACCCCGACAGAAGCGACGTATCAACTTTTTGAAGAAGCGGGTACGGATATGGGGCAGTTGCTGACACGCGATCGCGGTATCAAGCAAAGAAAATCTCTTGATACTGAACTCGATAAAGCGCTAGGACGGATTAGTGGCGGATTGTATATTATCACCGCGAAAAAAGGTGATATTAAGGGCGCGATGCTAGCCTCCTGGGTATCTCAAGCCAGCTTCCAACCCTTGGGCTTGACGATTGCGGTGGCGAAAGACCGGGCGATTGAGTCGTTGATGCAAGTAGGTGATCGCTTTATCCTCAATATCTTAGAAGAAGGTAACTACCAAGCACTAATGAAGCACTTCCTCAAGCGCTTCCCACCTGGTGCCGACCGTTTTGCTGGGGTGAAAACTCAACCTGCTGAAAATGGTTCCCCAATCCTGACTGATGCCCTAGCTTATATAGAGTGCAAGGTTTCTAGCCGGATGGAACTTAGTGACCATTGGGTTGTTTATGCGACAGTTGATGCGGGTCGTGTTTCCAAGTCTGATGCTCTCACCGCCGTTCACCATCGCAAAGTCGGGAACTATTATTAAAGGGATTCAGGGTGGGCATTTCCCACCCTACAACTATCCATAGGGAAAGGTTGGAAGATGCTAGAAAAACCAGAAGAATTGGCTATAACTTTATCGGCTTCACCCAACCTTCCTACTAAGAACTCTCGAAATCTCAACAGAACTATTGCATTAGTTGAGGAGCTATTAGCCAAATCAAAGTCACCCAATGAGGCATTAGATTGGGCTAGAGTACGCGAGGTGATTCTTCGCCAGAATGAAGAAGTTAAACGAGAAAACCACCTGCGTTTTCTGGAAAAAAGCCAAATTATCTATAAGATTTCATTCTCCGGGGTTGCTTTCGTAGTCGGGATAGTGCTTTTTATCTGTGGCTATAAAGATGCTCTTTATCTAATCGGTGTAGGATTTGTGCCGCTAATTTCACGAAAAAAACCTACTTAGGCATTTTAGAGTAACACTCATGTTAGAAACGAAGCAAAGAGATGTCCAAGTTCTCCCAATCGGTGCAGAAACAACAGTCTTGCGATCGCGTACTTGGGATAGACTCAAGTTTGAAATCGAATACGCCCTACAACGAGGCACCACGGCTAATTCTTATTTAATTCAAGCCGATAAAATTGCTCTTTTTGACCCACCCGGTGAATCATTTACTGAAATATTCTTGGCGGCATTGCAACGTCGCATAGACCCAACCTCGTTGGATTATGTGATTCTCGGTCATGTCAATCCGAACCGGGGCGTTACGCTGAAAGCCTTGCTAGAGAAAGCTCCTCAGATTACCTTTGTTTGCTCAAATCCAGCCGCGATCGCTTTACGCGCTATTTTGCCAGACCACGACCTCAACATCAAGGTCGTGCGGGGAGAACAAACCCTAGATTTAGGCAGAGGTCATCACCTGCAATTTATCCCAACTCCTAGCCCCCGTTGGCCAGACGCCGTCTGTACCCACGACCCACAAACGGAAATTCTCTTTACCGATAAGTTATTTGGGGCGCACGTCTGCGGTGACCAGGTACTTGACGAAGGATGGGCGACGATTAGCGAAGACCGACGCTATTACTTCGATTGCCTAATGGCACCCCACGCACGGTATGTAGAAACAGCGTTAGATAAACTTACTGACTTCCAAGCCAGGATTTATGCAACAGGTCATGGCCCCTTAGTACGCTATAGCCTCATCCTACTAACTCAGTATTATCGCCAGTGGTGTGAGCAGCAAAAGTCTCAGGATACGACTGTTGCCTTGATTTATGCTTCGGCTTATGGTAATACAGCGACATTGGCACAAGCGATCGCACGGGGCATTACAAAAGCAGGGGTTGGAGTTGAATCGATTAACAGCGAAGTTGCTCAACCTTCGGAAATCCGGGAAGCGATAGAGAAATCTGACGGGTTTATTATGGGTTCCCCAACCCTTGGCGGTCATGCACCAACGCCCATCCAAACCGCATTGGGTTTGGTACTATCTACGGCTACTAAAACTAAACTTGCTGGTGTCTTTGGTTCCTACGGTTGGAGTGGTGAAGCCATTGACTTGATTGAGGATAAATTCCGCGATGCAGGTTATCGCTTTGGCTTCGAGACAATTCGGGTTAAATTCAAACCCACCGATGTCACCTTAAAGTTCTGTGAAGAAGCAGGCACGGACTTTGCCCAATCGCTAAAGAAAGCCAAAAAATCCCGAACCCCCAAGCAACCCGTCGGTGACTCCCAAGCTGCCCGTACCGAACAAGCGGTGGGGCGTTTGATTGGTTCTCTATGTATTGTCACCGCTAAACAAGGAGAAGTTAATGGTGCGATGCTTGCGGATTGGGTGTCTCAAGCCACGTTTACGCCTCCAGGTCTGACTATTGCTGTTGCCAAAGACCGGGCGATTGAATCACTGATGCACTCTGGAGATAAATTTGTCTTAAATATTCTCGAAGAGGGGAAGCATTTGGGTTTGATGAAGCATTTCCTCAAGCCATTTAGTCCCGGTGAAGACCGATTCGCTGGGGTTGCGACTCAAGAGGCTGAGAATGGCTGCCCGATTCTGACTGACTCCCTCGCTTATCTAGAATGCACGGTTGAAAATCGCATGGAATGCGGCGATCACTGGCTCGTCTATGGGGTTGTCAAGAATGGCAAAGTACTACAACCCGAAGGCGTTACGGCTGTGCATCATCGTAAATCAGGCACTCATTACTAAGCCGTCAACATTTCGTTTTCACAAGGATACTTGTGGCGATAAGTCGTAGAGACGTACCCTTTGGGAACGGCTAGGCTAGCGCCTCGCTAGTGCTGACGCACCGCTACGCTAACGCTAACGCCGAACCGCCGGAATGTCTCTACAAAGTTTTATGGGTTGCCGAAAAAGGGGATAGCTGACCCGGATTCGTATCACTTAAGATTCAGGAGTTACGCAGCTAATCGCTGAAAGCCTGATTTTGTCATAGGAACTTGGCAATGCCAAGCCTGTACAGCGTGTTGAAGTGGTAACCCTAAATCATATAGTTTCGTTTCGTGAAAACTCTTCCATCGGAGGGATGGTCTTAGGTTAAGATTTGGTTAATCATAGATTAAAGAAAACCTGTTGAGCAAGACTCTATTTCTAAAATCATGAAAAATCTTGACCCAATGAACAAAAACGGCTTTCTCTATCCGCGAAGCCGCTACTATGGAGCGTTTTCGCCGGAAACTCTAGCGTTTAATGCCAATTTACAAGAATTTGCTCAGAAAATTTCTTATATTTCTGCTTTAGAGACAGGAGGTAAATTATCTCCTGAGGAAGCTTACACTCAGGTAAAGCGTTTGTGGAAGCAGTTGAAGCAGAGTAAGAAGGAACTGAGAATTGGCTCAAATCCATCACCAGAGACGAAGTAGTTATTTTAGCCAATACATCTTCATTGAAAAATTGAAACAATCTATTCAAGCCAGGGAGTTGGCAAGTGCTGCTTTTGTCGTCGTACCGTAGTCCAATTCTCAAATAGCGATCGATGGCAAAGGTATTGGTGATTGAAGATGACGAACTGCTGCGTGAGAGTATCCTACACATATTAAACACAAGAGAGTTTAATGCGATCGGCGCTGGAGATGGTCGCTGCGGATTGCAGTTAGCCAAAGAATTTGTTCCAGATTTAATTTTGTGTGATGTAAGGATGCCAGAAATGAATGGCTATGAGGTTTTGAGGTCGTTACGTCAAGACCCAGTTACGGCAAGCCTTCCTTTTATCTTCCTCACTGCTGAGTCTAGCGAAGATGTCCTTCGCCAAGGGGAATTATTGGGAGCAAACGGCTATCTGACCAAGCCCTTTGCCACAGCTGAACTTCTGGAAGTCCTCGAAACCCATCTCAGGAAATAAAACTTTTTTCTCAGGTGAAGTTTCTAGGAAGTAGAAAAAATAATTAAACGCATATCCCGTCTCGATCCCTCCCCGATTCGGAGAGGGGTATCTGGTGCCCTTGCCTCATAGAGACAGAGCAAGGAAAACAAAAAAGCTGATAGCTGGCGGCTTTCTGCTATATCTGTGACTTCCATCAATACTCTCACTGGAGTAAGCGAATGTTTAACTCTGAAGTCTGGAGACTTCTGCAGTCTTTCTTGAGCTTTCTCAAGCGTCTACTGACTAAGCATTGGCGATCGCTCCTACTGCTATTGATTGGAGTTTTTTTGCCGTTACAGGTTTTTGGGGAGCTTGCTGAGGAGGTTTGGGAGAACGAAGGGGGTTTCCCTTGGGATGTGCCGCTTCTGTTAGCCATTCGCACAACAGCGCGACCTCAACTAGATGTTTTTGCAGTAACGCTGACTAAGTTTGGCGTGTTTTGGGGGGTATTTCCGGTCGCTGCTGTCGTTGTGCTAATTTTGTTCAGACAACGACGGTGGCGAGCGCTTGCTTATTTAACCACCACTTTGTTAGGAAGCATCGTCATCAATCGTACTGCCAAAGTTCTGCTGCATCGAGTACGTCCCCATTTGTGGGAGTCACCAGCGCCAGAGTTTGATTATGGATTTCCGAGTGGTCATGCGATGTCGAGTATGACGTTGGTGGCGGCTTTGCTGATTTTGACTTGGCATAGCCGTTGGCGCTTGCCAGTTCTGGTTGTTGGGGGCTTGTTTGTCTTAACGATTGGCTGGACAAGGCTCTATTTGGGGGTTCACTACCCTAGTGATATTTTGGCAGGCTGGATGGCTTCAGTTGCTTGGGCAGTGGGGGTTAGTGTACTTCTGAGACTACATCCCACGAACAGGCGCTCAAAGAATCAATAGAAATAGCAGGGGAGGGAAATTTTCATGCCATCGTTGTGAGTATTGGCTCATGATGCCTTCCCTTCTTGTGACGCTCCTACACCTCCCTAACGGATGAGACGTGAGGCTCCTGCGGGGTTAGCTGAATCTAGACGATCGCAAATTTTATTCAGTTTCATCTGTTAAAAGGAAGAGAAAACTGGGAACTATAGATGTGGAACGATATTTCCACACTATTAAATTTTCCATCCCAGTGGAGAGATAGAGATGCCTGAACTACCAAACTTCCGCAATGCTTCACTCCTCAGCCTTGCGCTTACCCATTGCTCCTACCGTGATGAACATGGGGGACTCGAAGACAATGAACGACTGAAGTATCTCGGTAACTCTGCCCTAGTTTTTTTGAGCAGTGCGTTTCTCTATAAGCTTTACCCAGAGATGGGGGAAGGAGAACTGACCTATCGGCGTTCTTCATTAATCAATCAAAATCAACTAGCAAAGTTCGCAATCGTCCTGGGCATCGATAAACAAATGCTAGTTGGCACAGAGGTAGTCAAAGAAGAGGGCGACCTAAGTACAACGTTACTTAGTAACATATTTCAAGCGATTATCGGTGCCTACTTTCTAGACTCCGGCATTGATGCTGTCCGTGCTTTTGTTAAACCTCTGTTCACCTCAGTACTAAGAAAAACAACTCGTTCTCGCTCTAGCCTGGATTACAAGGCTTTGTTTCAGCAATGGTCGCTCTTAAACGTTGGTCAAGTGCCTGATTATTTCATCCTTGAAGAGTCTCAACCAAATTGCCCTACAAGATTCACCGCCGCCGCCTGCGTAAGTGGCGAAGTGTATGGTGTGGCAACAGAGAGTAATCAACAATCTGCCGAGAAGCTTGCGGCTGAAGCGGCACTGAAAAAACTTGGACTAATGTTTTAGATCAAGGGAAAGGCGATCGCTATCTCTTAACGGATGCTTTGATTTCCTCCCACGTCAGCACATGATCTGGAACACAATCTTTATCAGCAATTCGACGAGCAAGCTCTTGCTTCTGTGCATTGGTTAGATCAGGGTAAACTTGCTCGGCTGCAATACCACTATCCCAAATTGCTTACACAAGTAGGTTGTTGCTCCTATGGCAGCCGACTGCGCCATTTCTTTGGATCTTGAGAACAATGAAAAACTGAGTAGACAATAATTGTATTGTCTGAATACTCATAGAAAAGAACGTAAGGGAATCGCCGAACTACAGCCCTTCGATAGCTTTCATAAACTACCCGGTAAAGCTCTGGATTCCGCCGGATGAACTGAATACAAGCATCGACACAACGAAGAAACTCTTCACCTAAACCAGATTCCTGTTCTTCGTACCAAAAATAAGCTTGAGCCGCATCTTGTTCTGCCTCTGGCAGAATAATCAGACTTCTAAGCACCATGCTGTCTGCTACGAATTCGTTCCTTAACGGCTTCCCATGAACTGCCTGAGTCAGAATTTTGCAAATAGATTGCTTTCCTCCTAGCAAGTTCTTCTTTTTGCCAATCAAGCACAGGGATTTGATCGGGAACCAAGGCAATACTGTCCCATAAGTCTTCGAGAAGTTGCAATTTTTCTGAGAGGGTTAACTCAAAAACCTGAGCAAATTCTGCGTTCATACTAACCTCGCTCAGTAACTAGCCATTATTTTGTTCTCAGTCTATCACTACCAACACTGATGTCCTCAGAATGACGTTTTGAGAAGCTATTCAACCGCTTGAAGAACAAACGAACTTCTGATGCACCTTGACGATTTCAGGACAGGTAGTCTAAATTAGGTATACCTATTCAGGAGTACCTAATTATGTCCTATTATTTGTTTGAGGTTCCTTCTGTAAGCGGTCATCATACGGATCTGGTTCTTGCAGACCCGGATAACCCAAATGCACCTGCTTACTCTCACTACGCTTTTACCATCGGAACTCCCGCGAACCCAAACGAATTAACACAGCGTCGAGGAATTCCATTTAGCAGCTTTCGTGATTGGGAAAAATTGTCTAGCAACTTTAATATCGAAGAGATGCTGATCCCAAAGAAGGCATACCTTCCTGGAGGGAGTGTGCTTGGGGAAAAAGATTTAAATCCAGCATTTCAAGCTAACACGGCTATGCGGCTTGGTGCGTTAGAACTACTTGCCAACATCTCTTCGGGTCGAATTACTGCCAGTGACAAAGATCCTTTTCCTCATCAATTGGCGCTGCAACAGTATATGAAGGCTCATCAGACACAAGTTCAACGCCTCCTTATTGCTGACGAGGTTGGACTTGGAAAAACAATTGAAGTGGGTTTGATACTACGAGATTTGCTTGTTGCACAGGTTGATTCTAAGCTGCTTCGCTGTCTTTACCTAACAAAGGGTGGACTCCTAGATGATGTCAGGCTGAAACTCCAGTCAGTTATCCCTGGTGTAGATGGTGAGAGTATTGTTCAAGTTGAGAAATCTTTTGTTGAATATGGCAATCGTACTGACGGAATTCATATCGCCAGTATGGATGCTGCGAGACGTTATGTAAAAAAGGCACAGAAAAAAAAGTTGCCTACAGGGGTTAGCCCCGAAATTTTAATTATTGACGAAGCACATCATTGTGCAAGCGAAGATGAACTAACTAGCCCACAGCGTATTGGTCTAAAAGCAACAACAAGAGCTTATGAAGCTGCTTACCAAATGATCACTGGAGAATTTTGGCATGATTCCGCTCCTCCAAAGCTAGTAATCTTCATGAGTGCTACTCCCTTTCGCTCCAGACCCCAATTTATCAACCTATTACGTCTTCTCACAAATAAGACTTCAGAGATTGAAAATGCATATTCACCTAAGTTAACTGACAGAGAACTCGTTCAAGTTTTAGGTTCTGATAACTCATCTACGGCAGTCATTTGGCGGCAGCATTATAATGTCCGTAGCTGGTCTGATAAACGCTTATTCCCGAACTTGGCGATCGAACGTCCGCCTCTCCAAGCAAGCGAAGCCTACTTGAAATTGATTGAAGATATTCGGGAAAAAATAAAAGAGATTTATAGTAATTACGGTGAGAGTTTTGGTGGATTTGCAATTCGTCAACTTGAAACGCGATTAACTAGCACTACTATTACTGGCGCAATGTGGCTGTTCCGTTGGTGCGTCAGACATCAAGAGTGGAAAACTCAAGATGAATACAGACAAGATATTTCCGAAAGTACAGCGAATCTTCGCAAGCTTATTAAAGGAATTTCTCAAAAGCTTGCCGCTTACGACGAACGCAATAAATCTGGGCACGTTACAGTCTCTTTTCCCAGCGATGATTTTTCGTTTGATGCAAAAAGCTTAGGACAACCATTACCGGGTAATAAAATAGTCGATATTTACAGACTTAATGAAAAGCTTCGTAGAGGTGATGATGAAGATAATACTTTTGTTGCTACTCATGAAGAGATTACAGAACTAACAGAATTTGCGCTAGAACTGCTGAACTTTGCAGATTTTCATAGTGAAGATGAAACTGGAGCGGAGAATGCCAAGCTAACTTGGCTCAAAGATATCTTGGCAAAGCATCCTGAGTCAAAATTTCTAGTTTTTACTGAGAGTTTACAAACCTGCGAGATTATCATTAAAGCTCTTCCCAGAGAGAGTGAAAAACTGACTGGAGATATGAGCCTTGCTCAGAGAGAGGAAGCTGTTGCCAAATTGCGTGATGTGAATAGTCCCGTAAGAGTCCTAGTTGCAACTTCAGCCGCAGACGAAGGGTTTGATTTTCAAGTTGCAAACCGCGTTATTCATTGGGATTTGAGTCCAAATCCAGCAGTGCTGATGCAACGAAACGGTCGCGTCGCTCGACTGGGGCAAATCTTAGATGTTATTGCTTATTACTTGATTATTGCTGGAACGCATGAGCAAAGACGGGAGCAAGCATTAGTTGATCGCTTTACTCAACTTGGAATCACAGATGAAAGAATGCGTCTTAAAATTCTGGGTTCTCTCAGTATTGAACAGGAGGAGAAAATCTTTCAGGATATCGAAGAAGAAAAGTTTTCACTAATTGACGATATCCTCAAGCAGGCTGAAGCCGACCAGAAGGATATGGAAGAGAAATTAGGGGAACTTCAAACACAACTTACTCAGCAATGGGTCATCAGTCGAGAAGAACTAGCGAAGCGGCTTGACAGATGGATGGAATTAGGATTACCTGGTGTTGATCAGAAATATGAACTTACATTTAGTACCAAGGAGTGGAGCCGTCCTGTATTCCGTGACGAAGGTACAGCTATGGAAACTGCTCAGGCTAAGATTGCTACCATTCAAGGCAGGAAATTCACGTTTGACCCAGAATTCAAGGTCTTTGGCAGGGAGAAAGAAAATATCTTGCTAGCAGGTCTTTATCCTTGGTTTAAGAATGAACGGGAGGGAGTAATCGAGCATCGTCCGCTTCCCCGCAACGCCGATCCAATTGGTTATCTTGCGTGTTCTCTAGCTCGACAGCGTAAGGCAGACTTTACTACAATCTCAGCGAACCAGTTGTATGAACAATTTCCTAATCTGCGAGATGCTCATTATCTCTTATTTGCCACTCACCCGCTTCGTGAAGTAGAAAATCATGCGCTAGCCAGCACCGATTCTTACTTAACGTTTTACGCTTTCAGTAGTGACTTATCCAAGTCTATAGAAGCTCAAGGCGCATCAGCCAAAGAAGTTTACCAAATGATTTCCCTGTTGGAGAAAGATGCACTTAAAACGGGTTCAACATTAATAGAAACTGGTGTGCTTGAGGCTGCAAAAAGCGCAAGCCAAGAACTTGCAAAATGGTTGGAGCAATCAAGAAAACTTGGGGGACTTACTAAGAAGTCATATTTTCTCCCAATTCCAGTGGCACTTGTTGCAGTGCTTCAGTAGGAGAGAACAGACTTGAATAGTGGCGATCGCTTCTTAATCTTGTCAAGCAATGAGTGCCCCACCACCAACCTCAAAACCATATCCTTGCGAATAGTCTCACGGTAACTTACCCCTGAATACCAAGAGATCACTTTCGGGATACACCCCACCTACAACTCAAGTAGCAAAACTTTTTATTCAACCGCAGAAGTGCGAAATAGAAAGCAAGGGCAGGGGGAGATTGGCTTCTCGCTTCCCCTGCCTACTTCCTACACATTGGAGTTAATTACACACTCACTAGAGAGACAACAACCCTAAGGCAACTGACTCAACCAGTGGCTGACATCTACAGCCAGTTTTTCACCAAGCTGGAGCAACTGGCGTAGTTGAGTAGTATCCCAATCAGTTTTTGAAGGCAGTTTCGTCAACTCACCCACGTCGTTCTTTTCAGAAATCAACTGGGCTTGAATTGCCAGTTTGCACTGAGGGACGAGGCGCGTTTGTAGGCTGCTGAAGTACAGTTCCTGGCAACGATCCAGGCATAACCCAAGGTGAAGCTGATTGCCTAACTCAATTAGACGCTCAATGCGGTAGATATCAAATTTTAAGGTGTCTGGATTAGCGTCGTGCAAGACTTGCCAGAGCGATCGCAAAATCATCTGTTCTAGCGTTTGCCTTGCTTCTGGGATTTTGAGCTGGCAACGTAGATGCTGGGCTTCTGTTGCGATCGCTTCCAACTCGGCTAAGTGACTGAATACCATCTGGGGATCGCTTGTTTCCTGCTCTAGCGATCGCAAGGAACATAAGCACCGATTTGAAAGCGCAATCTCCGCAGCCACTTGCAATTCCTGCGGAACTGACAACTCATCTCGATGGAATGCCATCAATACGCCATAATTATCCCGGTAAACCTGAGTATAAAGCTGATCTAATCGTGTCAAGGTTTCCTGACTTAATAGTCCCATAATCCGGTGACGCTCCTCAGCAAACAGGTTCTGCAAGCTAAACGATTGATCACCAAACATCTGGTTCATTGCCAGAATTGCATGGGCAGCACTCGCCTGTTTTAAAGCCTCGAACACCTTTTCTTTAAGTTTGCTGTAGGCACGGCGTCCCGCAAACGGTTGAATGCAGCAGTGGAAGTCCCAACCCCCTAAGTGCAGCACAGCAAATACAAGATGAGAACTTTCCCAGGTAATTTCTGAAACCAGGCGTAACTGTCCCACAGCTAGCGTCAGCGATCCCATCCGTTGTAGCTGGTAGTCGAGTTGATGAGCCTCGTAGCAGTAGAGTCGTTGCTGTTGGGGATAGCTGGTGAACAGTGAACTAATTGCATAGTGGGCAGCTACTTGCTTAAAGCTGATTTGTGCCGACACCACCAGTTGCCGATAAACCTCTAAACCAGTTTTGAAGAAATCAACATTACTAGGTGCAAGGGCAAGGCGTCTAAGGAAGCCTTTTTCCAATTGCACCCCAGCGACATCACCCGCTAATTCCAACGCATGAGAGGCATAACGGAGAATCTGTACCCCTTCTGGACGAGAGAGTTCTTCAAAGAACCAGCCGCAACTGGTATACATCAGCAGCGCGTGACGCTGCATTTCCAAAAGGCGTAAGGCATCAATCTGTTCGGCAGGTGAGAGTTTATGATTGCGATGACGATCCAAAAAGCTTTCGACATTCGCTGGGGAGCGATCGCGCATCACTTTGATATACTCATCCCGTGCTGCCCAAGGATCACGGAATAACTGCCGCCCTGTCTCTTCATAAACCTTAGCTAATCGATCCCGCAGCCAATCAAGAGCATCCCGCAACGGACGCCGCCACTTCTGGTTCCATGCCCCACCACCACCGCAACCACAGTCCTCCTGCCAACGCTCAACTCCATGGGCGCAACTCCAAGCAGTTACAGGCTTCAGTACGACTTCCCAAGTCGGTGGATTGATGCTGAGGTAGTGAGCAAAGTTCGTGACAGTCCAGCCTCGATTGGGAATTTCTTGGGTAAAAGCGTAAGCAAGACATTTCTCTGTCCCGCCTTTATGGTGCCCAAAGGTTTCCCCATCTGTTGCGACAGAAATAAGCTGTGCTGGTCGATGATCCCCACGCACGGCTTGACCCAAACGCCCCAAAAAGTGAGGGGAGTAACTTAAAACATCGTTAAAACCCATATCTCTAGAGATTGGGCCGTCGTAGAAAAAGATATCAATATACTTGCCATCAGCAAGGAAACACCGATAAGGGCGAGTGGGATCAATTTGGCTACCACCCACTTCCAGCCATTGAGTAACAGGTTGATCGTCATTGGGGAGGGGGCGACACCGTTCTGCTTGGGAGGGAGCGAGAATGATAAATTTAATTTCCTCTGCAACGAGTGCCTCTAATGTGGCATAGTCCACAGCCGTTTCCGCTAGCCACATGCCTTCGGGATCGCGACCAAATCGGGAGCGGAAGTCTTCTTTGCCCCAACGGATTTGGGTGTATTTGTCCCGTTCGTTTGCCAGAGGCATGATGATGTGGTTGTAAACCTGCGCGATCGCATTACCATGACCATTTAGACGCTCAGCACTTTTGCGATCGGCTTCTAGAATCCGCTGATAAACCTCAACATCGTAGCGTTCCAGCCATGACATCAGCGTTGGCCCGATGTTAAAGCTCAAATACTCATAGTTGTTCACGATCCCCACAACTTCACCCCGCTCATTCAACACCCTGGCAAAGGCATTGGGGCGATAACATTCATGGTGAATTCGCTCATTCCAGTCGTGGAACGGTGTTGCACTGGGCTGGCGCTCAATCGTGTCAAGATAAGGATTTTCACGCGGCGGCTGATAAAAATGACCGTGAACCGTCACGTACACACCTGTAGCCGTCTGTAGGGAATCGGGAGCGATCCCCGTATCGTCTGTAAACTTTATAAGCGCATCCATTGCAACAGCTTGTGAAGCTGGAAGATCAGCAGCAGAAGTCATGGGATTACCAAATACTAAAAAACTAGTTAGACTACTTTCCTCGCCCTACACGGAAATCATCACTTGGGTAGGGAACTATGCTCCGTCAAGCCAGTATCTACTTCAAAGGCAACAATCTTGAATCAGGAACACGTAAATAAACTTTGGCGAGGATTAAGAAAGGACTGGTTAAGCTTGCTTTGGGGTGGAAGCTTAAAAACCTTTGACACTGTTCTTATTCAACCGCAATGCCTAAGTAGAGCTGACAGTCGGTTCATGGAACTTGCCTTAAGTTCATAGAACTTAATTGCAAGATAACAGTTCTTCAACGCAACGACACCCTATCGAACGACATAATCCTGCTCACCTCTAAGTAAGAAGCGAGTATTCTAGAGTCGAATGAAAGCACGCCTTTTGAGGTGCAGAAAATCTAGATGCTGACCAAAAATACAATTTTGTTTGCTTTGCTGGTGTTTGTTCCCATTTCCATTGCGGCTCATTTTCTGGAGTGGGGAGCATCCGTTGTCTTCATTACGTCTGGTTTGGCGATTGTTCCCCTGGCTGCCTTTATGGGTACGGCGACGGAAGAAATCGCTGTGGTGGTTGGGCCATCGCTAGGTGGTTTATTAAATGCGACCTTTGGCAACGCTACCGAATTAATCATTGCCCTGATTGCCTTGAATGCAGGGTTGGTGAATGTGGTCAAAGCCACAATTACGGGATCGATTATCAGCAACTTACTTCTGGTGATGGGCTTTGCCATGCTGTTGGGCGGCTTGCGCTATAAAGAACAGGATTTTCAGCCCGTTATCGCACGAGTGAATGCTTCCTCTATGAACCTTGCCGTGATTGCGATTCTAGTACCAACGGCTGTAGATGCCACCTCAACAGGTATTGGTGAAGCTACGTTGCAGAAACTTTCGGTTGCCGTTGCGATCGTGTTAATTCTGGTCTATGGGTTGACGCTGCTATTTTCTATGAAAACGCACAGCTATCTATTTGACGTTGGTGTCGCAGAAATGGATGGAGAGGAGTCAAACCTGGCGAAAGAAGATACTGAAGAGAAGCCTAACTTGACGCTTTGGATTAGCGTGCTGCTAGGGGTGACTCTTCTGGTAGCGGGGGAGTCAGAATTGCTTGTGGAAACCTTGGAAGAAGCAACCTCGCAATTGGGCTTGAGTACCTTGTTTACTGGTGTCATTCTTCTCCCAGTGATTGGCAATGCCGCAGAACACGCCACAGCCGTGACAGTAGCGATGAAAAACAAGATGGATCTTTCTGTTTCTGTGGCAGTAGGGTCTAGTTTGCAAATTGCTCTATTTGTTGCGCCCGTGTTGGTTCTTGCTGGGTGGTTCATGGGACAGCCGATGGATTTGGACTTCAATCCCTTTGAACTCGTGGCGGTTGCTGTGTCAGTTTTAATTGCCAATTCGATCAGTTCTGATGGTAATTCAAACTGGTTAGAGGGAACGTTGCTTCTTGCTACTTATGTGGTTTTGGGACTAGCGTTTTTCTTCCATCCGATTATTGAAGGCTTAGGCTAGTAGACGTAGAAAAATTATTTCTTTGTGTCATCAGTAGCCGCAACTTCCCTTGAAACTGGAAACCACGCTTCTATTTTTAAGAAATGAAGCGTGGTAGTTCACAGCCTTTTTAAAACCTCGCTGAATCCTTGTGAGTGCTTACTGCTACTCATTGCAGTTAGCCAACTCGTCAAGGTATGTGGCATAGCACAGACACTTCCCAAATGAACACGCCATTTACTCCAAGAACGTACTGCACGGGAGAAGGGATAAACGTGCCAGAAACGATTGACAGAGCAAACTATTTCATTACCTAATGCAGTTACTTCATGAGACCATCCCGCAGGAATGAAGAGTATATCTCCCCGGTTGAGGATGACTTCGTGACGGTGCTGAAGTGCTAGTTTGAACTTGGGAAATGATTGAAAGTCTGGTTTCTCAGGATAAACCTGGCTATATCCAGCACGCTTCCTTAATCCGTGCCGTAAATGAACAGCAACTGGAAACGGATAAAGATTGTACAACTGTGAGGGTGGGAAGAGTACAATTCTCTTTGCACCATGCAACTGCATTAAAGTGCCATCCATCGTGTCATAGTGAAGACAGGTTGTATGCCCTCCCAGACCCAGCCAGAGATTTAGGTCAGTGGCAGGCAGCCGCAATCCCATGCTTGCTTCCGTAGACTTGATTAAAGTAGCATCTGCCAATGGGGTATTGGTCAGGGTCGCTTTAGCTAGGTAGAGAGCGTTCTCCTTGGCTTCACCGTTCCGCAGTAGTTCGGCATACTGAAGAAAGGACATGGTTTTGGTTTCTACACCACTGCCAATGTTTGCCCATTTTCGTTTGTCTTGCTCATACCTTTGCTGCCCGTTATAACGTATTGGAAACTCTGTAGTTCCTAACTTCTCACAGAGATAGTCAAGCGTCCAATCCGCCTCGGCATCCAGCAATCCAGTAATAACAACAGGGATACCATGGTTCTGGTACTCCTCAAAGAAGATTTGGGGAGTTAGCTTTGCTGCCTGTATACGAGAGACAGGAAAATCTCGGTTGTTTAGCTTGGGTAAATTATCTTCTTCTGGCTTTGTTTGCATGACTCTATCTAGAGAGCGTTAAATTACACGTCATGGCTGTTTTTAAAAGCTCAAAATCCGCGTTGA
Organism: Symplocastrum torsivum; assembly: GCF_059505465.1. NCBI lineage: Bacteria > Bacillati > Cyanobacteriota > Cyanophyceae > Oscillatoriales > Microcoleaceae > Symplocastrum > Symplocastrum torsivum. The sequence goes on from NZ_JCACKQ010000134.1 coordinate 123,105, forward strand.
GGAGGGCATTACTTGAAGATAGTCGAAGCCATAGCCAAAAATACTCTGAGCTTTGCGCCTATGCCTCTTAATCTTGAGAGGGTTCTGTTGCTTCAACCGAACTATTACCACATCCATCAGTAAATGGCAAGGGCTAATCTAGCAATCAGCTTGCTCAATCACTCCACTGCGGTCGGGTAAGATGCATCTAAAATCTAAGGATGACAACTTTTCAAGGGATCTATAGAAATGCCTTCCCACAAATCTACCCGTGGGATTTTCTCTGATCGTCGCCGATTTTACCTTAGTCTTTTAGGAGCGATCGCCTTTATCGGTGTTGGGATTGCTGTTTATTGGAGTTACTTTAAGCGCAATCCCTCGTCAATTAGTCCTTCTGTGTCTAGCACGGCTTCGGAGACTCGTTCCTCAGGCGATCGCACTACAATCAGTGCATCAGGCTCAACGAGTCAACCTAAGGCGAAGTTGGCTTACATCTTAAAGGGAGATTCATCTTCTGTTCACTCCCTCGCGATTAGCCAAGACGGGCAGACGCTTGTTAGCAGTAGCGATTACTCAAGTGTGATGGTCTGGAATCTGGGTGCAGGCTGTACGGGTACGGTGTGTAATCCTCCAACGCGCACTTTGCCAATGTACTCAATCTCGGTCTACTCTGTCGCCCTCAGCCCAAATCGTCAAATTGTCGCCAGTGGTAGCTGGAAGGACATTAAAATCTGGAATCTGAATGAGGGCGAACTACTACGAAACATTTCGGGACATTTAGGGGCTGTCTATACGGTGGGAATCAGCCCCAATGGACGAACTCTCGCTAGTGGCAGTGGTGACGATGAAGTGAAACTTTGGAATCTGGACACGGGGAAGCTGTTGCACACTCTCTCTGGTCATTCCGAGGCTGTGTATACCCTAGCCTTCAGCCCCGATGGAAAGACTCTCGTCACTGGCAGTTCGGATAAAACAATTAAGATTTGGAATTTAGATAGCGGCTGTACGAGTGAAACCTGCATTAGTTCCACGCACACGCTTTCTGGACACACAGAAGATATATCCTCTCTTGCGATTAGCCCGGATGGGCAAACATTAGTCAGTGCTAGTGCAGATCAAACAATTAAGATTTGGGATCTTCCGAAAGCAACACTGGTTCGTACTCTCTCTGGGCACAAGGGGAAGGTTTTATCGGTTGCGATTAGCCCGGATGGCACGATGGTAGCGAGTGGTGGTGCGGATCAAACGATTAAGCTATGGCAGTTGAATAACGGCGAGTTATTGGACACGATTGCTGGGCATTCTGATGTGGTTAATGCTGTCGCCTTTAAGCCTGATGGTCGTACTCTCTTGAGTGGGAGTGCTGATAAAACGATAAAGATTTGGCGGTTGCAGTAGTTGTTTGTTGTTGGGTTGAGGGTGCGATCGCGTTCTCATTCACAATCAAAAAAATCGCACCTCCCATTGAGGGAAATGCGACTAACTTTACAAAGTTGTGGCTTCTAGTTCTTCCGATTAGAAGAACCTGATTTTTGTAATAACATTACCGGACGCAAGACCCAAAGCAGAATTGCGATCGCAAGAATAATCGCTGTTGGGCTGTTGCTTTCCAATAATGGAGTTGGGTCAATCGGTAAAGTTGTTGTGCTTGGTTGGCTAGCGGAAATCGTGGATTGTGCTTGAGACATTGAGTTATTTGTCCTTGAAAACTCTACAGTCTCATCCTCTGATCAGGCTCACTGAGGTCGAATCTGAGCAATACCTGAGTTAATAGCTGATTTCGTGACTGACTTCCGTTCAGAAGCGAGATTGCTAGAATCTGGGTAAATTTTAGGAATAAGCTATGCCACGATCCGTTAAGATTCACCCAGATCGCAAGCAAGAGGTCATATCAGCTCTTGAGCGTAATAGCTTTCTAACTCAGGGTGACTTAGCAGCGCATCTAGGGATAGCTCTATCCACAATCAATAACTTCGTCAACAGCAAACCTGTTTACATCTCGAAGTTTGAAGAAATTTGTGAGGCATTGGGGCTAGATAAGCGAGAAATCACTAAGCCAGTTGAGCAAGGTAGCAATAGTGCCTCTGAGCAGCCTGCTCCTCCAGTCAGCTTTTTTGCTTATGATTCTTCCTGGGTAGGTCGAGAGCAGCTAGTTGCTGATCTGAGTGAAAAGCTTCGAGAGAGATGTCGGCTATTAATCCTCGTTGGCATCACGGGAATTGGTAAAACGGCTTTGGCTGAAAGATTGGCAGTAAAGTTACAAGACTGGTTTCTTGGAGATTGGAAGAACAAGTTCAAGAGAGCGAATTTTGACTACGAGGACAAAGCTACAGATTTTGCCAGTATCGCTGGTAGATGGCTAGAGGAGTGGGGAGAGAGACTCCCACTAGAGGAGAAAAAGCCAGAGCTACTGTTATATAGGTTAGTAAAATACCTACGCGAGAATCAGGTTCTAGTGCTGATTGATTCTCTAGAAAGACTGCTGACAGGAAATGAAGAAGACGGCTGGGGTGATTTTGCCGATGAGTGGTGGCAGAAATTCTTTTTGAGCTTATTGTCAGCAGAATCTTGCCAAAGTCGATTAATTGTCACCTCACAGGATTTGCCAGTTAAGTTAGTAGACTCCCGTTATAAAAATTTCTGGCATCACCAAGTTTTATATGGACTAGAGGAATCGGAACAGGTTGCCTTGTTCGAGACAACGGGGTTAGATGTTAGCGAGGATTCACTCGATAAACCTCTGCTGTTGACAATTGGAAAAGCTTACGAGGGTCATCCTTTAGTTTTGCGGGTGATTGTAGGAGAAATTACGGAATCTTTTAGCGCGAATGTCCGAGCTTACTGGAAAAAATACGGCGATGAGATTGAAGAGGTAAAAGAGGCTTTGGACTTAGCTCGTAATGAAGGAATAGTTGAAGGAAAAACGGATCGGTGGGCGCTAGATCGATATACCCATGAATTGAAAAAGCAAGTGAAAGTACGTCTCGATAGGACTTTTGCTCGGCTGGAAACGGATGTTAAGGATGCCTATTTTTTGCTTTGCACTGCGTCAGTTTATCGCTGCGAAGTACCTGAGAATTTTTGGCTTAGCCATTTGGAATATCGAGGTTACGATAAGCCGCGATGCGAAGATGCGTTGCAGACATTGCGCGATCGCTATCTGGTTGAGGACAGAGGAATTGACCATGAAGACGAGCGTCTTGTAGGGCAACATAATCTGATTCGTAGCGTTGCGCTCACTCGTCGAGCAAACCTCTTTCCAGAGAACTGAACAACTACTATCCACTCTAGCCCTCTCAGTATGACAAATAGCCTGACACCCTCAGGGGAGATTATTCTTGCAGAGCTTAACATCAATCCAAACAGTCTGGTGGCTCATGTCCCAGCTAGTAAGCTCGATGATTACATAGCCGTTGTAAACTGGCTCAAGAAGTACAAACCCAAATCGGATGCTACCAATCTACAGAAAGTGCGTGGATATCTGGAAGCATTCCACCATCTGTGTGAAGTAGAAGCATGGGAAGAAGCTTTCAAAATACTTTCTACTCACCTTAATACTCCGACCAATGAAGAGTTACACAATCAACTCAACACTTGGGGGTACTATCGCGAACAAACTGAACTTTACAACAGAATTTTAGGCAAATTAGATCCGATATTGAACGCTGTTTGTTTGAATGGTTTGGGAAATTTGTACCAGGTTTTGGCAGAGTATGACAAAGCAATTGAATGCCATCAGCAGTATTTGGCAATGTTTGCTGATTGCGCGGCAAATCAAAGACGGTAGGGGAGAAATGGCAGCCATTGCACAACAGGGAAGGAGTTATGCTGCACTAGAAGACAATGCCAAAGCAATTGAGTCATATCACCAGTTGCTGCCAATTGCGAGGAAAATCGGAAACCGTGAAGGAGAGATAATTGCACTGGCTGGTTTGAGTTCTGCTTATGCGGCACAAAAAGACCATGCCAAAGCGATTGAGTCCTACCACCAGATGTTGCCAATAGTGCGGGAAATTGGAAACCGCGAAATGGAGATAGTTGCACTGGCTGGTTTGGGTTCTGCTTACGCCGCACTGAAAGACCATACCAAGGTGATTGAGTTTGAGCAACAGATTTTGCCAATCTTGCGGGAAATCGGAGACCGCAAATTAGAGATAGCGACGCTAGGACGTCTGGTACTGGCTTATGCCGCACGAGGAAACTATGCCAAGATGCTCGCAAATATCCTAAGGCTACTCCTCATCCTCAACTAACTCGCCTAAATACAGTTCAACAAACTTCTTTGCCGCCGCTGGCTCGATTCCCTTCAAAGCCGTGACTATCTCTACAATTGCCTCGCCAGAAGGGTCTGTCTGTTCGTGAAACCAACGAAAAACAATAGAACGATCTACGCCTAAAGCGACTGCCAACTTGTTTTGGCTAATGCGATAGGTTTCCAATGCCTGTTTGAGGGCTTTGCCTGCTCTTCCCATGCCTCTAATCGTGTCAGAGGAGCATGATCTCGTAAATGTTGATATATTATCCTACTTGAGTTGATATATTTGCCTACAAACCATGAACTCAAAGTCGTTAGCAAATATATCAACAAAAAGGTGAACTCTAATGTCCGAAGAATTTATTCCAGATACCAGCGAAACCCCCACTCCACCTGCATTCTCCAATCCTCCCAGTGAATCCTCTCCACGTCGAGAACCCATCAAAGTACTTGTCATTGGTTCTCCCCAAGGTGTCAACAATACAATTCACACCCTGTACAAGCGGGGTTTTGCCGAAGTTACTGAGTGGAGTCCTCTGCAACCGACTTCCAATCCTGGTGAAGTTATGAGCGTTTTGAGGCGGCAGCTTCGGATTCACTGAATTGAGGAATCGTCAGGCGATCGCATTTCTAAATTGGTCTCAAGATGCGATCGCTTATCATAAATACCAAGACGCGATCGCAAATTATGGAGAAAGGATGGAGATTGCTAAGTTGTTGATGGATGGCGATAAGCAAGCTGTTATCTTACCCAAAGAATTTCAGTTTCAGGGCAGCGAAGTTTATATAAAAAAAATAGGAAATGTTATTGTCCTGATTTCCAAAGAAAACCCATGGAAGACTTTGTTCGACAGTTTAAGCCTATTCTCTGAAGACTTTATGGAAAGTCGGGAACAGCCTGTAATAGAAAGCAGAGAGGCTTTTGAATGAGGTTTTTGCTAGATACAAATATTTGCATCTACATCATCAAACAGAAACCTGCCAAAGTTTTCGAGAAGTTCCAAATGCTTAATCCATCAGAGGTAGGGGTGTCATCAATTACTGTTGCCGAACTGGAATATGGAGCTTATAAAAGCCAGTGGGTAGAGTGAATGTCTCTGTGAGGATAGGTTTGCGATCGCATTTCTAAATCAGAATAGCGCGTCTAAATCATTTGTACAACCAACTGGCTTCATTACCTAATACTTGATGTTTGTGAAAAATTTTTGGCTTGTAACTCTTAAGTTCTGACCTTTGCTTTTTCTGCTTTACCTGAGTTGTACGACTCAATTAGACGCGCTATATCAAGATGCGATCGCCTATCATCAATACCAAGACGCGCAGCTAAGTATTGCTTTGTTACTGATTGTTATTGGTCACTCCCGCCCTAGAAGCCTACCCAGACAGTGAGAAGTTCGCCCCAGATGAATTTTTGGTAAGCTTGATGGGATAGGATTCTTGTGAGTCTGATGTTTTTCAAATAGTTTGTTGGATTCATGAGTGAGTAAAAAGGGATAAAGGTACGGATAAGTTTTGTAGTAATTCAGTAAAACTTTCCATCCACAACTCCTTTTTAAGACACTCCAGCACCAGGAGATTCGATGAGTACATCAGGGGAGTAACCCGTTGGTTTCAAGCCAACTGGCTTACCGCCATGAATCATCCCTTGATGATTTGGCTCAAAGAACGTGTAAGGAAACTGAGGTTCAGGACGACTAATTGCCTCAAGGCGTGAGTTCAGTTCGCCTGGAATCTGAAAATCCAAGGCTTTAAGATTGTCTTCTAGCTGGGATAGCTTTGTAGCTCCAACAATCACACTTGCAACACCAGGCTGGTTCGCCGTCCAGTTGACTGCAACCTGAGCCATGCTGTGACCCAGTTCCTTAGCCACATTTTCCAGTTCTGCTACTATTTTCCAGTTTCGCTCGGTGAACTTCTGGAATGCTGAATTCTTACTGTCTCGGAGTGCTTCAAGTCGTCCCTCGCCGCTGATGCTACCCTCACTCGGCTTATATTTTCCACTGAGAAGACCGCTTGCTAAAGGACTCCACACCGTGATGCCCATGCCAAGTTCCAGACCCAAGGAAATGAACTCACGTTCAATGTTCCGCTCAACCAGCGAGTATTCAAGTTGTAAACTACACAGCGGTTCATAGCCGCGCCACTCGGCAATTGTCTGTGCCCGTGCTGCGTACCAAGCGGGTGTATCACTCAGCCCCACATGACGAACCTTTCCTGATCGCACTAAATCGTCAAGCGTCCGCATCACCTCTTCGGCAGGCGTAATCCGATCCCAGGTGTGGAGAATGTAGAGATCGATATAGTCTGTTCCCAGACGTTGCAATGAACCCTCCACGGCTCGAAGGATATTCTTGCGTCCGTTCCCGCCAGCGTTTGGGTTTCCGGGTTGGGCGTTGTAGCTGAACTTGGTGGCAATGACAACGCGATCGCGCAATCCACGCTCTGCAACGAACTTACCAATCCAAGCTTCCGAAGTGCCGTTGGTATATAAATCTGCCGTGTCGATGAAATTTCCACCCGCATCAACGTAGGTATTGAATAGTTGACGCGCCGTATCTTCATCAGCACCCCAACCCCATTCCGTGCCGAATGTCATGGTACCCAGTGACAGACGACTGACTCGTAAACCTGAACGTCCCAGTGTGTAATAAGTATCGAGAGACATGAAGTTACTCCTTTGATTTCAATTCAGTAGAACCAGCATTTATGGTTCATGGTTCACAGCGATTTACGAAAGCTTTTATATCGTTTTCAATCCACCTACTAACCCCAACCACCACCATTTACAGATCTTCTGTTCCATCCCGCTGAATCCAGATTTTGCCATCAATGATGTCAATATGCAGCAAACAGCCATGCACCCGGCGATCGCCATCCCAGCCTACATCCATCCACAAATAGCGATCGCGGATGCGGTCAAACACGACTTCCGGTTGAATATCTGCATAGGAATAAGGCAACGAAGCGTATTCGCTCAGAATCGCTTCAATAACTTGGCGGTAGTGTTCTAATTGGGCGTGATCCATTGTTTTACAACCTCCTGGCTTGGCTCAAAGGTTATCAGCTTCAAACGGCGATTTTTCAGCAATAGCTTCCCGATCGGTTCTTCAAACAAATCCTCAAAGACACTGCTAGGAATTGCTAGATACAGCAACCGTTCTGGCTCTAATTCAGCCAAAATATCTTGATTTTATACCTTGAACGAGTTGCCTATGTATCCTGAAAAGACATAGTTGTAGAGTAATCAAGCAGTTATCTAGGATTGGTGCAGCGATCGCTACTTTTCGTAGATTATCACAGGAACACTATTTTCACTTTCGTACTCTTTACTAAGCTCTCTTCATGTCTCGACCAGCTTTATACTTTGCAATCACCAGCCACGGTTTTGGTCATACAGTGCGGGCGGCTTCTGTGGCGGCAGCTATCCAGCAACTTTGTCCAGAGATTCTGCTAATTCTCGTAACAACAGCACCGCGCTGGTTATTGGAGTCTTACATTTCAGGAGATTTTATTCATCGCCCTCGCTCTTATGATGTCGGTGTCATTCAGTCTGACAGTTTGACGATGGATAAAGAGGCAACACTAGAAAAACTCCAGCAACTTCGCTCTGAACAACGCTCGATTATCGCAGGTGAGGTGAACTTTATCCGGACTAATCGAGTGGGACTTGTTCTGGGAGATATTCCTCCTTTGGCACCGCTGATTGCTTCTTCTGCGGGGATTCCCTGTTGGATGATGAGCAATTTTGGCTGGGACTATATCTATCGAGATTGGGGAGGAGGGTTTGTTGAGATTGCGGATTGGATTAGTGAATGTTACGGAAAGAGCGATCGCTTATTTCGTTTTCCCTTACATGAACCGATGAGTGCCTTTCCCAACATCACTGATGTCGGCTTACCTGGAGGTTCGCCTCGCTACAATTTAGACGAGTTGCGAGAAAAACTAGGTCTTACTGCCCCTCCTGAGAAAATAGTTTTACTCACCTTTGGCGGATTGGGGTTGGAGCAAATCCCTTATGAGGGTCTAAATCAGTTTCCGGACTGGCAATTCGTCACTTTTGACAATAAAGCTCCAGATATGCCCAACTTACTAAAAGCATCTGGTCATGACTACCGACCTGTAGACTTGATGCCATTATGTGGGCGAGTTATGTCCAAACCGGGACACAGTACCTTTTCTGAAGCCTTGCGCCTCGGTACGCCAATCGTTTCACTCACCCGCGAAGGCTTCGTGGAATCGTTCATCCTGCTGGATGGCATCCGAGATTACGCTTATCATCAAATCTTGACACCCGAAGAATTTTCCCAAGGCGACTGGGAGTTTCTGCGCCATCCTCTAGAACCGCCCAGGCTAGCCCAAACGGTAGCCAAAGATGGAACAGAAGCGATCGCACAAATGGTGGTCAACTACTTTCAAGCTCAGTAACTAGGAATTAAAGATGAGAAGGCAAGATGTTTAAGCGATCGCGCTATTTTACCATCCCTTCATCACCCTCATTAACCGATATGGCACATTATCAACAGTTAATTAAAATTCAGACCACTGGTAAATCGTTATCTAAAATTACCTCAAAAGTCCAATCAATAGTTGCCGAATCCGGCATTAATACCGGACTTTGTACCATTTTCTTACGGCATACTTCAGCAAGCTTGCTGATTCAAGAAAATGCAGACCCAGATGTTCTCAAAGATTTATCTAACTTTTTTGCCAAATTAGTACCAGAGGATGGCAAAAGTTATATTCACGATGCAGAAGGTCCTGATGATATGCCAGCTCATATTCGCACCGCCCTGACAAAAACCTCGGAACAAATTCCAATCGCTTATGGAAAATTACTTTTAGGAACCTGGCAAGGAATTTATATCTGGGAACATCGTCACCATAGTCATTATCGTGAAATTGTTGTTCATATCACAGGTGACTAGTGCGGCTTTGCTCTATTTGGCACTCTCCCCCTCCGTCCTATAAAAATGGAGATTCTTTCGGGGATTTCGCGGGATTGCCGAAACACTCTGCAATCACGCTGTTAACGGATAACCGTCGCCCAATGCCCTCGATCTCAACCTGTTGGATCAAGTTCAGGCTTGCTTGCTGAGCACCATGACCTAACTCATTCACAGGTGGGCAATCGTGGACTAATTGCTTCTGTGTATGTTGGGCTGCCCGTGCCAGTTGCTTACGCTTGGCGTCGAGCTTGCCAGAGGATTCCAAATTAGGCGATCGCATATTATCATCGTTCCCGGCAACCATGATCTCAATTGGGAACTGGGCGACAAAGCGTTTTCCTACGACGAAAACGGTCTACCAAAACGCGATCTGACGCAACACCAACGGCCGACCTACTTATTTGAACTCTAAATGAGAGTATCTTTCGATCACATTTAGGAGTGGCACCAGTAGAATTAGCAGGCAAGCTGAATAAACATCACCACCCCAGCCGTCATGGAGCCACTTGAAGGCGCTATCTTGTCCAGTACCATGAAAGAACGTCAAGACTGTATTGCGGATGATATTACCACTGACACTAATTATCACTGCCCCTAGTAAGAACACAGTTGTTGCCTTGCGGGAAACCCAAGTTCCTCGGCTGTAGAGTAGCATCATGCCGACATAAAGAACGGTGAATAACATTTTCAATCCGGCACAATAGGGTGCAACTTCGACTAAGCGTCCACCTACCGATAAGTAAATCTGGTTGACGCTGACATCAATGCCACACTGAATCAAAATAAATCCAGCGGTTCCGGCAATAAATTCTTGTAGAGGCAGAGTAAAGGGCGCGATTAGGTAAGGAACGGCTGTTGGAGTTGCCAAGAATACTAATAAGAGGGGAAAACTCTGAAGCTTAAAACCAGGAACACCTTTAAGCCAAAGACTGATGCCTGCTAATACAGCAGGGAACGATAAGTTTACCAATTCGGATTGACCGCTGAGATAGAAGAATCCTCCAATAATTAAGCAGACAAAACCAAGCGGATGCGTTGTATTCGGTAGCTGATGCCATTGCTGTCGATGTGTCCAGACAATATAGGCGGCAAACGGCAATCCGATTAAACCATGACTGAAGTATTCATGTTCAAGGCTGATGGTTTTGTTGAGCCAGCCATCGTACCAGTGAATGAGTAAGGGTGCATAAATGGCTACTAATAAAGCGATGATCGCACCATCGAGGAGGTAACGCTCGATCGCGATTGGAATCTTGGGACGATATAGCATGGTACTACCCTGAAATTAAAGCAATAGAACGAGTCTTCAGCAGATTTTTAAGAGAGTCAACGACTTGATTGATTTGAACTTCACTCAAGCCAGGATACATCGGTAAAGACAAAATCTCTTGGCAGAGCAGTTCCGTATGAGGGAAGTCACCAACTTTATAGCTTAAATCTTCGTAGGCGGGTTGGAGATGACACCCAATCGGATAATGAATGCCTGTTTGAATTCCTTGCTCTGCTAGTTCCTCTTGAATAACTTGTCGAGTAACAGGACACTCTGCACTGATGCGAATCACATAGATATGATAAATGTGACCTGTACTGCTGTGATTCTGTAAGGGAAAAATTCCTTGAGTTTTTAGTGGTGCTAGGAGAGCATCATACTGTTGAGCAATTAAATTACGAGACTGATTCCAGCCAGCTAAATGAGGCAGCTTAACATTGAGGACAGCAGCTTGGAGAGTGTCTAAACGGCTGTTTTTGCCCTCGTCAGGGTGGAAGTACTTACGCGGTGAGCCATAGTTACGAAGCGATCGCACTTTTGTAGCCAAACCCGCATCCTTTGTGATCAGCATCCCGCCATCCCCAAAAGCACCCAAATTTTTACTTGGATAAAAGCTAAATGCAGCCGCAATTCCTACAGAACCAGCATGATAGCCTTCTCGTTGAGCGAGGTGAGCTTGAGCGGCATCTTCAAAAATTAGTAAATTGTAAGTATTGGCTAGCTCCAATAGCTGAGTTGGTGACACCATCTGACCGTAGAGATGGACAGGAATAATTGCCTTGGTTCTGCTGGTAATTGCCTTGGGAACAGCACTCAAGTCAATCAGAGCGGTGTCCGGGTCACAATCCACCAAAACGGGTGTTGCTCCTGTATCACGAACACCGATCAGTGTGGCAATAAACGTATTCGCTGGCAAAATCACTTCGTCACCTGCACCAATGCCACAGGCTTGTAATCCCAGCGCGATCGCATCTGTTCCCGACGCTACGCCAACACCATATTCAACACCCGATGCTTGGGCAAATGCTGCCTCAAAGTCCGCTAAGGCTTGACCCAAGACAAAATCGCCGCGTTGGATTACAGTCTGGATTGCCTGCTCCAACTGGGCTTGAATCGGCTGGTGCTGGAGGGTGAGATCAACGAAGGGAATGTTTACCGAGACTGGGTGGCTCATATAGGCTGAGGTTTTATTCTAATTATTGATTTTTTTGCGGGCAGCTTCTAAGAGTAGGCGTTGTTCGGCACGAGCGATCGCGTTGTAGATGCGCTCTACATCATTCACATCGACAGAAATGGATGTAATACCCCATTCCACCAAAGCATCAATGAGTTCAGGATATTGAGCGGGTGCTTGACCGCAGATCGAGCAGGGAATACCCGCCTGTCTCGCCATTTGGATCAGTTGCTGAAGCGCTCGCTGCACTGCCGGATGCCGCCCATCTAGCGTAGAGCCTAACCGTTCTTGGTCGCGGTCAACAGCAAGCAACAGTTGTGTTAAGTCATTTGTACCGATTGAAATCCCCTGAACACCCGCTCTGACATAATCCGGTAACAAAAACAAAACAGAGGGTACTTCCGCCATAATCCACAGTTGGAAGTGGGGGTTTTCCGTTAGCCCTGCCTGTTCAACACGGCGACGGCAAAAAGTGAACTCCTCAACCGCACGAATAAACGGCAACATGAGCTGGACATTGCTGTAGCCATAAGCCTGAACCTGCTTTAAAGCAGCAAGCTCTAAATCAAACAAGGTTGGGTCAATCAAATAGCGCAGCGTACCACGTAGACCAACAATCGGATTAACTTCCGGTTCTGAAGGAGGAGTGACTCCGGAGAGGAAGGGAACTTCATGTGAGGCGCGAGGTGCTAACTCCGCTTCACGCCAATCTATAGAGCGATACAACACAGGACGTGGTGCAAAGGCAGCAGCAAACTGAATAATGATTTCGGCAAAGCGTGTGACTAACTCACTCTTGTTTCCCTGTCGGAGCCATTCATTAGGGTGTAGATTTTCTAGAGCGTCCAGCATAATTAGTTCTGAACGCAATAAACCGACTCCATCTACTGGCAAATCAATGATTTTTTCCAGGGAGTTGACTTGGCTGAGGTTGACTAATAGTTGGGTAGCAATTGGCGGGAGGGGAGAGTAAGACATCACTGGTCGAGAGCGCTCAACTTCGCGGTTAGGGTCTTTGACACGATGAATTTCTCCCTGGTCACCATCCACCAGTAGAGACTCGCCAGTTTCAAACAATTGGGTAACACCGATAGCGCCAACAACGGCTGGGATACCGAGTTCTCTGGCAATTATTGCCGCATGACTGGTCATCCCCCCCTGTTCAGTCACAACAGCCGCCGCTTGCTTGAGTAAAGGTAGCCAACTGGGAGTGATGCTTTGGACAATTAAAATCCGTCCGGGAATGATGCCTGTGAGGTTTTGGCTATTACTTGGGATCACTTGCGCCGTTGCAATCACTCGTCCGGCAGCAGCGGGTAGACCTCTAACAAGCTGTGGAGTGGGGCTTGGAGAGGAAGGTTGGCTAGAGGGGGAAAGCAAAGATCCTACAGGTGAGAGTTGAGGGGTCAACTGCATGATTTGTAGCTGCGGTTCCGGGCTTCCTGGGATTTGACACAGTGCCCACTCTAGTGAAAAAGCCGGAGAGATTTCAGTAGCGAGGCGCTGGGACAGATCAATTAGCTGGTTGAGGGATTTTTCGTCTAGGGCGTACTGTTTTTGTTGCTCTTCACTCAGGAGATAGGGTTGTACACCGCTTGCTATAGGTGCTTCGGAGTCTTCGAGATTGTACAGATGATAGGCACGAGTTTTACTGCCTAAGCGTTGCGTTCGAGTTTGGACAGTGCCAGATGCCAGTGTTAACTGGTACTGATCGGGAAGTACTTCTCCTTTGGCGATCGCAATTCCTAGTCCCCAAGTTGCTTGAATCGTCCACTCAACTGGGCTAGCGAGTAGTGTACCAGAAGCGATCGCGTCCCAAAGGGGTTGCACTAAGACGGCAACTGAAAGCTGCTGTAGTCCAATGCCGTTCCGCTGCCAGTAGAACAGACTTCTCGCCCGAAACAGTTCTGCCCAAACTTGTTTTAAACCCTTTTGAAGTGCATCCGCTTGATTTGGGCAGATGTAGGATTCCCAAATTCCCGGTGGTACGTCAGGATACTCTTGCCCGTTAGCTCTCGAATGCCCAATATCGAAGGTCTGATTGAGTGATCTTATTGATAGGGAGGGATGCAAAATCAGCGTTGGGGCTGACATTGCCTCGGCAGCGGCGAGGAATGCCGATTCCCACATGGCTGGTAAACTCGCGGCTGTAAGCTCTTGCCGAAGTTGTTGGGCGACTAGTTGTAATTGACGTGGATTGTCTACATCCACATAAAAAGAAGAATGGGGCAAGTCAGCTAAAAGGGGTTCCGACTTGCCCAGCGTTTCCATACATTCCCAAAAGGCGATCGCTGGCACGACAAAACCCGGCACAACTGGGTAGCCACGCTGTAAAAGCTGGCTCAAGTTAAATGCTTGATTGCCCACTAATGGGCGTTCGGAGCGTTGAATCTGATCAAGCCAGTAGAGGTTGTCCAATGTTAGGTGTTGGTTGTTGGTTGTTAGTGGAAGAGTTTAAGAGGATTCGGTTGCTTAAACAATTGCTGGACTAGACCGATAGGGATAAAAATCCTTTATTCCTTCTTTCCTCTGTCCTCTGCCTTATTTTCAAGACAGGTCTACTGAAGTTCTGAAGATTTCAGCCAACTTTCCACTAACAACCAACTACAACTCAACCTGTGTTCCTCATCCCAGCCGCAATTCCGTTGATGGTCAACAGTGCGCCACGAAGTAACTCGCCTTTACTATAGCGGGAGTGAACAATTGCCGATGTCGGTTGGTTGCTGTGTTGACGCAGACGTTTCAGCAGTGAAACCTGCAAGAACCCAAGCGGAACAATCGTACCGTTACGGAGCTGCACTGAACGCTGTAATTCTGGGTCACCATCTAGAAGGCGCTTGTGTCCGGTGATCGAGAGAACTATGTCGCACGTTAGGTTGAATTCATTGGCAATCTGTTCAAACAGTTGCTCAAAGCGTTCTTTGTCTTCCTGTCTTGACAATTCACGCACATAGTGATGAGCAATTTGGATGTCTACTTTCGCCAACGTCATCTCTACCTTAGAAATTGCCATTTTGAAGAACGGCCACTTGAAGTAGAAGTAACGCAGCAGCTTGAGATTTTCCTCCGTCTCCTCATCCAAAAATCCTTGGAGTGCTGTTCCGACACCATACCAGGACGGTAGGAGGAAACGGCTTTGAGTCCAGCTAAAGACCCAGGGAATCGCCCGCAGACTGGCTAAATCTTTCTTGCCACCGCGACGGGCTGGGCGAGAACTAATCTGGAGTTGGCTAATTTCTTGGATAGGCGTAACTTGGTGGAAGAACTCAACTAAGTCAGGCTGATCGTAAATGAGCGCCCGGTAGTGGGTACGCGCTCGTGTTGCCAACTCCTCCATAATTTCGTTCCAAGGCTCAATATCATCAAAGCCAGTTCGTAACAAGCTCGCTTGAATGACTGCTGTCGTGACGGTTTCCAAGTGATAAAGCGCCAGTTCTGGGAGAGAGTACTTCGAGGCTAAGACTTCCCCCTGTTCGGTAATCTTGATTCGCCCATTAATACTGCGTCCAGGTTGCGCCAAAATAGCTTCGTAGGCTGGGCCACCACCCCGACCAACTGAGCCACCCCGACCATGGAAGATGCGTAAAGCAAGGCTGTAGTCCTCAGCAATTTTCTGGAGTGCTTTTTGCGCTTTGTGGATTTCCCAGTTGCTACTCAGGAAGCCAGAATCTTTATTGCTGTCGGAGTAGCCCAGCATCACCTCTTGTAGGTCTTTTGTCAGTAGTCCATCATCAGGTGCTAGTTGTTTTTTTGTTTCTCCTGATGACTGAGCGTTAGTCTCTGACAAATTCTCATAACCACCTGCAAGACAAGCGCGATAGAGTGGCAGATCGAACAACGAACTCATCACGCCGGGGGCACGTTTCAAGTCGTCTACTGTTTCAAACAGTGGCACTACCTGAATAGTACTTGCGCCCGTTGCTGGGTCATACAGACCTGCTTCCTTAGCTAGCAAGAGTACTTCCAAAATGTCACTACCATCGTGACACATGCTGATGATGTAGGTTTGACAGACAGGGCGACCAAACTCCTGTTGCAGTTGGCGCAGCATCCGGAATGTTTCAACCGTTTCGCACGTTTTCTCGGAAAAGGGCAACTCAGCAGGGATTAATGGGCGTCGAGTTTGTAACTCAGTGGTTAGCCAAAGCGATCGCTGATTTTCTGAGAGTTCGTTGTAGGACTTGGGTAAAATTTGCAGGTACTCAGAAATCTCGTTCAGGGCATCTGAGTGGCGAGAGCTTTCCTGACGAATATCCAGATGCGCCAGGTTAAAGCCATAAATCTCTACCTGACAAATTAGATTCTCCAAATCCCGGCAGCTCAATCCTGTTTCTGATAGGTTCCGCTCAATCAGCCGCAACTCTGCCAAGAATTCGCTTCCAGAGCGGTAAATGTAGGGGCTTGTCAGGGCGGCGAGGTCTTCTTCTAAGGGCTTGCCATGACGCAGGTGCTGATTGCGATCGCGTGTATTTTCCAGCCGTTTCTGCACGTAGGCAAGTTTCAGTCGATATGGCTCTTGACGGTAGCGAATTGCTAGCTGCTCATAAACCTCTGGCATTTGGGAGCGCTCCTGTTCCAGAGAGTCCAATAGCTCCGGTAAGACATCACTCCAGTGCAACGACAGGCTGAGTAAAGTCGTTAAACGTCCGACTGAATTGATATATTTTTCTAGCACCAAATCGCGTTGGTAACAGGCAGTTGCCCAAGTGACTTGAGGAGTCACTGAAGGATTGCCATCTCGATCTGACCCAACCCAAGAGCCAAATTTACAGAAGTTATTACTGGGAGGCTTTAGCCAAGGATATGAGGCTTTTAAAGCTTGTCCGAGACGTTGATACAGTTCGGGAATTGCCTCGAAAAGGACTTCTTGGAAGTAGTGGAGTGTGTAATCGACCTCATCGAGTACAGTTGGCTTAAATTGATGCAATTCATCAGTACGCCACCAGAGGCGAATTTCTTCCATTAGTTGTTCGGTATAGTTCTCTACCTCCCAGGAAGACGTTAACCCCAAGGCTCTCAAGGCTTCTTCTGCTTGGTCTAACTGTTGCAGAATCTTCGCAATGCGCCGCTGTTTTGCTCGAATCGTGTGCCGAACGATTTCCGTCGGATGTGCCGTGAAAACTAAGCGAATATCGAGATTGTCAATCAGCCGCTGAATTTGCTGGGGTGGCATATTCAGTTGTTGTAGGTAGGGAAATAACCAGTGAAACGTCCCAACTTCTTTGTTGGACGCTCCGTTTTCCTGCCAGCTTTTCTCTAGTAGATCGGCAACGGGATCAACACTTTGAGCCTCTGACTCAACAGAGTTTACAGAAACCATTGCTGACTTTCTGTCTTCCGCATTACTGGCTTGCTTCGCCGAAGACTTTGTCATCGTGGAAGCGTTATAAGTCGCGCGTCGTGCAAGCTGTTGATCGCGCTGTTCGTAATGCTGCTCAACAATGTTGATGAGCTGAAAGTAAAGGGCAAAGGCGCGTGAAGCACGGATTGCCGCATTCAGGTCAAGTTTTTCGATGACCTTGGGAACGGACGATTCCGGTAAGTCCGTTGCTTGTCCCTCCGGAGAACACAAATCACGCAGTTGTTTGAGTAGATCGACAAGTTCCTGCCCACATTCGGAGCAAAGAACAGACTCCCACAAGTCTTCTACAACTTTGAGGCGATGGCGTAGAAATAGTTCGGAGGTTGAAGGAACGGCGAATTCTTGGTCAGACGGATGGAGGAGCGAACTCATAATGTCTGTTCACAGCAAGACAAAGATAATCCATTGTAGGGGGATAGTGTTCCGCAGAGTCGTTTCGCAGTTAACCAACTGAAGTTTTGATTTGAGTTATGGTTCCTGCTTAAACTTTGTGCCTTACCCCTCCTCTTGGCATCCTGTATCGGGGAAATGGAGTACAGGTAAGCGATCGCCTCGAAATACTTCCTCACTAGCCACTCCTGCCGCTTGCAGCCAAGAGCCAACTGCCTGAATCGAGACGATACCCAGTAGCACTGGAGCCGCCGCAAGACTTAATAAAAATTCTGTAGGAATTCCTGATGTCGCTGGGTTGCCAGCAGCCGTTTGGGGTGTGTTTTTGTTAGGAGACATTTTAAGCCAGTGAGTCAGTAACTGTATTCAGCTAGTACAAATATCCTAACGCTACCGGAAAAGTATGCAACACAGTTTTAGAGTTTAGAGTGAGTGTTATGTCAAACTATTTAGATGTATTTTGATGAAGTAAGCCGATGTAAACAACAAGTTATGTTTTATTGTGCTTACTTGCTTAATGGACTCGTAGGGGAGGAACCGATACCCGCTGTTGACTGTTCATACTTGACTATTGACTGTTTTCCAGTCAACGGTCAACCGTTTATAGTCAACGCTATCCCCCAACTAAAACTACGGGGAAGAGTCAATCGTCCGTTATCAGTCCAGGTGACAGATTTGTGATGTTGGATGTCGATCAGCTGGCCCAAAACGATCGTCCGTCCTCTCTAGCTCGGTGGGCATACCATGCCATCGGGCAGCCAGGGGTGTGCTTAAGAGTCCGATTGCGAGGGAATGACCTGCATATTTTATGTGAGAGCCGCCAAGGTTTAGAAGCCAAAACGGTTGTAAGTAGCTTCATCAAGGCACTCAAAAGGCAGGAGGAGGGTGATTCTCTTCCAGTTACTCCAGGAAACCCGATTTACCAAATCATCCTGTATGGGCGCACGATTGGACAGCAGCGTCCAGACTGGATTAAGCAAATCCGGATTAAGTCGCCTCAACAGGTTAGTAAAGCGGCGAGAGTATCTACAACAGCAGGAAGTGATACGGCGACGGATGCTGCATTACTCGTTTCTAATGAAATTCTTGCTCGTTCTGGCTCTCCAGAAGCGATCGCTCGTTATCTGAGCGAAACCCTCAGCCCATTGGGAGTCAGCGTTAAGGTGCTGATCCAAAACCTTCCCGATGCATCTGCTCAACCGGAAGAGGAGGAAAAAGCCGCTAGTTTATCTCCTAACCGCCGTCTTTGGGTCGTTTGTAATTCCAACTACAGCCCAGATGCGTCGTTGATTGCGGAACCTGTTGTTGAACAGTTGCGGCACTTACAGCTCAAAGGCTTCCGTGATGCGGCGATTTGCTCTCAAGTGAGTGGGGAAGCGACACCAGAATGGATGTTGCGGGTGGATTTGACCCCCCCAGAAGAAATGCTCAAGGAGTGGGCACACTGGGGCGATGTCCAAGCGATCGCTCGAACCTTGAACCAGAGGCTCTCAAGCGTAGGGATGGAAGTTCGAGCCGTTCTCAAAGACGCTACAGTTCATTTGTTTTGCAGCCTCTTAAAGCCTAAGGGCGCTGTTGCTCCAGACAAACAACGGGCAATGAAAGCGATCGTCCCTGTACTGGAGCGAATTGCCCCCCAAGGCATCCAATCGGCTATGGTTTATGGCGTAGAGACGTGTCATGATAAGGCTTTCCAGCAGCGATTACTCGCTCCAGAGCCAGAGGCACCCAATTGGATTGAGTGGCTCAACTTACCAGCAGCCTTCAAACCCCATTTAGCAGAATCGGCGTATTCACTAGCACAAAAAGGCAGCCAAGAAGCAATTACCTTTTTGCTCCATCGCTTACTCAATCCTGACCTGGATCGGCGCTTAGCAACGGGTGGAATTCATCTCAAAATTCGCCGTAAACAAGACCTGTTGCACATCATGAGCGAGGCACCAATCTGTCCGCCACAAGCTCAGGTTGGACCACCCATTGCCAAATTTCTGCGCCAGTTAGCCATCCCAGAGATTGTTGGAGTACGGGTTTATGGTCGTCGCGCTGGTTCAACTGCCCCGGCTTGGAATTATGGGGATGATTTTGTCCATCGTCGGCGGTTAGTACCAGAAGCAACTCCAGAGTTTGCCGCATCGGATGCTTATGTGAGTGAGCTGGTGGCTCCGACAGAGGAATCCGCTCTGCGCCCAGACTTAACCAAAGAAGACCTCAAAGATGGTTTAAGGCAGACACTTCAGGCAACAGTCCGTACACTTCGCCGTGGCTTGTGCTACTCGCAGCTATTTGTCCCCGCCGTCGAGAACCAAGACCTAGCAGCCGTTCCCCAACGTTCAACCCCTAGCAGTTTTTCAGCATCTCTAGGGTTTAAAGTGGCAATGGTTTGGGGAACGTTGGGATTGTTGCTCACAATCCAAACGGATTGGCTAGTTGGTCAGCTACTACGCTCACCAAAAGCATCTCCAAGTGTGACAATAACGGACGGGTCACCCACAGCTGTACCTTTGCCTCGAATATCTTTGCAGAAAGGTGGTAAGCCAGGTACAGGCGACTTCAATGCGTCTGGGTTTACGCGAACAGGCGAGACGAGTGTCATTATTAACGAACGAACCGAGACACCGGAGAAAGCGAGTGCCGCAACAGCAGCAAGTTTAGCGGCGGCGCGATCGCCGAATCCCTCGTTCAACAACCCACTGTTAGATGAGAAGATGGTAATCTACCAACAGCGCCTTCTCCAGAGTGGGCCCCCTGATGTTTTAATTGTCGGAAGTTCCAGAGCCTTGCGAGGAATCGATCCAGTTGCCCTCCAAGACGCTTTAGCGGCTCAGGGCTACCCTGATATTGAGGTGTTTAACTTTGGTATCAACGGCGCCACTGCTCAGGTTGTAGACTTCCTAATCCGTGAGGTGTTAGCGCCAGAGCAACTACCTAAATTGATTATCTGGGCAGATGGGGCACGGGCGTTTAATAGTGGTCGGGAAGATGCTACCTATAAAGCGATCGCGACTTCTGAGGGCTACCAGCATCTCAAGGCTGGAACCTTCCCTACTTTAGTGCAAGTCGGTAGCGATCGCACAAATCGTAGTTCTGAGGGAATTAATGCTGAAGCCGCAAACCCGATAGCGTCTTGGAAAGCAAGTTATCAGTCAATCAATGATTGGCTCAATCAGTCTCTAGGAAAACTTTCCTCAACCTATCCTCAGCGAGACGAACTAAAATCGGTCTTGCGAGAGCAGTATGTCTCCCTTGTGAAACGTACCAATGTTTCTTCAGACCAAACCTTGTCTGCTACCCAAAAAGAAGTATCCAACACCGAGTCCATTGACTTTGATGGCTTCCTTCCTCTTTCTGTTCGCTTCAATCCCGCTACCTACTACCAGAACCATGCCAGAGTAGCTGGGGATTATGACAGCGATTATCAATCATTCCAACTAGCTGGTGAGCAAGACGCGGCTCTTGAAGCACTCTTGCAATTTTCCAAAGCTCATGAGATTGGTGTTGTTTTTGTCAACTTACCCCTTACTAAGGATTACTTAGACCCCACACGTACAGCCTACGAGGAACAATTTCAGAAGTACATGCGTACCTCAGCCTTGCAAAGGGGACTGATTTTCCGAGACTTGACTGAGTTATTACCAACTAAGCATGATTACTTTTCTGATCCTAGCCACCTCAATCGCTATGGCGCATACCAAGTTGCCAAGCAACTAGCTCAAGACCCATTAATTCCTTGGGCAGTTAAGCCAACTAAGGACTAGGTATGGCGTTTCTCACTTAGGTGAAATACATGCTCTCTCTCATTGTTTGTTCATAGTTCATGGTTCATAGCGATGAACTATAAACGGGCACTTCACAGCGATAAGAATTTTAGGAATTTTTTAGATAGATGACCATGAACTCCGCCCACAACGAAAGAGGAAAATTTCCTCTGCCCTACCACCTACCATCTACCACCTAACACCTATTCCCAGAACAATGACATTTATTTCAATTCCCTATGCTCTATTTCTCTTGGTTGTCCTGGGAATTTACTGGTCGGTACGAAAGCAATCTTTACGCCTACGTGTATTACTCATTGCCAGTCTAGTCTTTTATGGCTCCCTGCAAATTGCGTATATCCCTTTGCTACTCATAATTACTTTAATTAACTTTGGCTTGGGAAAAGCAATTGGCTCGAATACAGCACCAGGTTCTCACGCGACTAATCAGCGTCTTTCCAATGAAGAATGGCTATTTGCTCAAGGAGTGTGGAATCGCCGACGATTGAGGATTCTGTGGTTAGGGATTATTTTGAATGTCATCGGCTTACTAGGCTTTAAATATCTTCCTTTTTTCTTAACTAACCTTGCCGTATCGCTAAATTTGCCAGTTGTCCAAGCGGGTGCTGACTGGCTCAGTACTCATTTAATTGCTCCTTTAGGACTTTCATTTTTTATTTTTGAGTGTATTGCTTATTTAATTGATGTCTATCGGGGGGCACCAGCAACACAGAATTTAATGCAGTTTGCTACCTACAAATTGTTTTTTCCAAAAGTGATTTCTGGCCCAATTACTCGCTTCCATCCCTTTGCAACTGGGCTAAAGTCATTACATTTTCCTAGTTCTGATCAATTAACAGAAGGACTGTGGTTAATTGCCTGTGGTGCTATTAAAAAGGCACTCCTCGCTGATCAATTAGGTATTTTTGTTGATTTATGTTTTGGTAACTTAGAACGAGCGGGTAGTGGTGATTTATGGCTAGCAATCATTGCCTACGGTCTGCAACTGTATCTCGATTTCAGCGGCTATGTAGATATTGCGCGTGGTAGTGCAATTCTCCTGGGATTTAACCTTCCAGAAAACTTTGATTTTCCCTATTTCAGCACGAGCATTGCCGACTTCTGGCGTCGCTGGCATATCACTCTAGGGGACTGGATACGCAACTATCTTTACTTCCCTTTAGGTGGTTCCCGTAAAGGTTTGGGTCGAACCTGCTTGAACCTGCTGATTGTGATGCTCATTACTGGTATTTGGCATGGTGCCGCTTGGGGTTTTGTCGTTTGGGGTGGATTGCATGGTCTTGCCTTGGCGGCGCACCGCTTGACACAAGCGGTATCGGAACGTCAGGAATGGGCAAAACATTGGTGGCAAAGCTGGTCAGGTGTACTGGTTGCCTGGTTGTTAACCCAGTCAATGGTTTTTACATCCTGGATTTTTTTCCGGTTACCCAGCCTCAAGCAAGCAGGCTTAGTAATTCAGCGTCTTTGGGGGCACCCAGCGGATATTCAATTTGCTCAAAAAGTTTACGTGGAGGTGGTTGGTATCAGACCCCTCCCGATTGCTCTACTACTCGCTGCCTTGATGGTGCTAATGGCTGTAGCTTACGGTATCCAACGAGGCTTAAAGCTACAGATCAATTGGCCATTAAAACTGCTATTAGTACCGCTATGTCTATATATAGTCTGGGTATTAGCTCCTACGGGTGGGTTGCCTTATATCTATTTTGATTTTTAGCGGGCACAAATGCGATCGCCTAATCGCCTTACCAAAGCTTTGGTACAACTGTCCACGTAGTAGTGGCAATGATTCTTGTTGCGATCGCAACTTCACATCGCTTAGGACGAGTTAGCACTGCTGAATCTCTACTCCTCTGGAAAGACTTTACCAAGAGAGCCAGTCTGCTAGCAAAGCGAGGCGAATCCTGAAACAACAGCACACAAAGTGCTTCGGGAAAACCTATTCAACTAAATATATAAGGAAATCTGATTACAGATAGTTAAGTAATTAAACAAAAACTGTTGAATTTATAAATAACCCTAAATAATATCAAAGAAAGGGTAAGAATTACTTGCCTTGATTCAAATCAAATTGATAGTAATCATTTAAACTATGACGACCACATTACAAAGAGAGCGTAGCGGCAATTTGTGGGAGCGCTTCTGCGCCTGGATCACAAGCACTGAGAACCGCCTGTATATAGGTTGGTTCGGCGTATTGATGATTCCAACACTACTCGCTGCCACCACCTGCTTCATCATCGCCTTCATCGCCGCTCCCCCAGTAGACATTGACGGCATCCGTGAGCCTGTTGCTGGTTCCTTACTCTACGGAAATAACATCATCTCTGGTGCTGTTGTTCCTTCTAGCAACGCTATTGGCTTACACTTCTACCCAATTTGGGAAGCCGCATCTCTTGACGAGTGGCTCTACAATGGTGGACCTTACCAGCTAGTGATTTTCCACTTCCTCATCGGCGTATTCTGCTACATGGGACGTGAGTGGGAATTATCGTACCGCTTAGGAATGCGTCCTTGGATTGCCGTAGCTTACTCAGCACCTGTAGCAGCAGCTACCGCAGTATTCCTCATCTACCCAATCGGACAAGGTTCTTTCTCTGACGGAATGCCCTTGGGAATCTCTGGAACCTTCAACTTCATGTTTGTGTTCCAGGCAGAGCACAACATCCTGATGCACCCCTTCCACCAGTTAGGTGTTGCAGGTGTCTTCGGTGGCGCTCTGTTTAGCGCGATGCACGGTTCTCTGGTGACCTCATCACTGGTACGTGAAACAAGCGAAACCGAATCACAAAACTACGGTTACAAGTTCGGGCAAGAAGAAGAGACCTACAACATCGTCGCTGCACACGGTTACTTTGGTCGTCTCATCTTCCAATACGCTTCCTTCAACAACAGCCGGAGTCTGCACTTCTTCCTCGCCGCTTGGCCAGTCATCGGCATCTGGTTCACGTCGTTGGGCATCAGCACGATGGCATTCAACCTAAACGGTTTCAACTTCAACCAGTCTGTGATTGACTCTCAAGGTCGTGTGATTGGAACTTGGGCAGACGTACTCAACCGCGCCAACCTAGGTATGGAAGTCATGCACGAGCGTAATGCTCACAACTTCCCTCTAGATTTGGCATCGGGTGAAGCAACTCCGGTTGCTCTAACCGCTCCTGCTATCAATGGATAATTCTTAGGAATCTAGCTGAAAAAGAAGCGCTCTCCTTCAGGGGGGCGCTTTTATTAATATGAATAAACTCTACATAGGGCTTGCTGCACAAAGCCGAAACCCTTAGCCATCAATAGTTTAAGCGGGAT
>NZ_JCACKQ010000135.1:0-144623 GCF_059505465.1 Symplocastrum torsivum
TTGCGCTCCACTCAGCTTCGCTGAGTCAGAGCGCTTTAGTCTAAACTCCAGTTACTTATGCTAAGTACAAGAAGTTTGTTTTTTGCTCACACGGCTACAGATGCTGAGGCATTCACTTTGATATCACAGGTCTGTTTGACAGGAATCTCTATTGAAAACTCGGTTCCTTCTCCTGGAACTGATTCACACCATAGGATGCCTTTATGCTTCTCTACTACAATCTTATAGCTAATGGATAACCCTAAGCCTGTACCTTTTCCTATTGGTTTTGTGGTAAAGAATGGGTCAAACAATTGTGTCTTATCTTCTTCTTTGATGCCTGAGCCATTGTCTATAATACGCACAGCAATATGACTGGGAGATGAGTATTCTGTGCGAATCCGAATAACCGGAGAGAAGTTGGCTTGGGCGTTTTTGGAATTACCTCGTACTTCTTCTAGAGCATCAATGGCATTACTCAAAAGATTCATAAACACTTGATTGAGTTGGGAGGGATAGCACTCAACTAAGGGGAGTTCGCCATACTCTTTGATCACTAGAATATTGGGATGCTCACCGTTGGCTTTTAGTCGGTGGTGCAAAATTAACAGCGTACTGTCTAGTCCCTCATGGATATCCACAGGTTGCACTTGTGCTTGGTCGAGACGCGAGAAGTTTCGTAAGCTAAGCACGAGATGGCGAATCCGTTCGGCTCCAGTTTCCATTGAGGAGAGTACTTTTGGCAAATCTTCAATGAGAAATTCCAGTTCAACTGATCTAGCGTATGCCTTAATTTCTGGGACAGGTTCGGGATAATGCCGTTTATAGAGGCGTACTAGTTCGAGTAAATCTTTGATGTATTCGTTGGCGTAGTGTAGGTTTCCGTAGATGAAACTTGTGGGGTTGTTGATTTCGTGAGCAATACCAGCAACTAGTGTTCCTAATGTAGACATCTTTTCAGTCTGCACTAGCTGGGTTTGGTAGGAATGCAGGTCATGCAATGCTGTTTTTAGTTGTTCAGCTTGAGCGGTTGCTAAGGCGGCAGCAGTACGGCTTTGAGCATACAGTTCAGCTTGATCAATTGCGATCGCTAATTGGTCAACAACGGTGTCAATTAATTCCACTTCGTGGTCATTCCAAGGACGGTGTTCTCGGAAGTGTTCACAAATAATCACACCCTTTTGGTGAGAGCGAGTTTGCACAGGAGCGACAATCAGTGCTTTTAGTCCCATCGCAAATAAGCGATCGCGACTATCCGCTTGCAGTTGCACATCGGTTGCAATGTCATCAATTCGGAGTAAATCTTGCTGTCCGATGGGGCGATCAATTGTTTTGACTTGCTCAATTGTATTGAGCGATCGCATTTCGCTTGGCAGCCCTTTGCAATATGCCAAATGCATTAATTCAAACCGAGGAGGCTCAACATCAGTTTGGTACCACAAGAATTGGCAGCGATCAATTTGCAATAGGGAACGCACTTCTTGAACAGCCGTGTTTACAATCGTGTCGAGTTCTAAAGAACTACGGATTTGGCTTGCTAAGCGACGTTTGAGCAGTTGTTCTCGTGCTTGTAGTTCTCGAAATCGCACTTCTGCTTCCAAAAGTTGGTCTTGGGTTCTTTGCAGTCGTTCATTCGTTGCGATCAATTGAGCCATTGTTGCCTCAACTTCACGGGACTTTTGCTCAAGCTGGCAGCTATATTGAATTGACTGCGATACCTCTGCCAACATATCAAAGACAACAGGTGAAACGTTCTGGCTTAATTCTTCTAGTCCTAACCAAGGCTGCGGTTTAATTAAACCCGGACTTGTGAAAACAATTTCAAATTGACCATTCGGTAAAACTTTTCCAATTCGGCAATTCTTAGCGAGATGGTTGTTGTCTTCAATGCTGACTTTGCCTCCAGGCGCTTCAAACGTCTGTCCGTATGCGGCTTCTCGTAGTAAATCGACATCAAATGACCCAGCTTTTTCTGCTGCTTGTTTCCAAAGGTACACTTGGGAATAAGCCGCCTCAATTGGGTCACTTGTAACGCGATCGCGTCCATATCGCCGTTGAAAATTCTTAACGAAGGTTTGATTTCCAGGTGTGTCAATACTCTGGAAGTAGCTCCAACTCGCGTAGTGACCTGCAACAGTCGCACCACCAATCCGCCGCAGTTCTTCTTCCGCTACACTAATCGCCATAATTGGGATATCTTCGGCGCTAATCCCAGCATCTTTGTACTGTTGGTAGAATGCTAGATTGCTGTCACCGTTGAGAGTACTGAAGACAACATCAGGTTTGACTTGTTTGATTTTCTCAATTAACACCTGAAAATCTGTAGTTCCCAAGGCAACATAGTCTTCCCCAGCTAAAGTACCACCTTTGCGTTTGAGTTGAGCTTTGATCAGTTTGTTAGCGGTACGGGGAAAAACGTAGTCAGAACCCAGTAGATAAAAGCATTTCCCTTTATTTTGGAGTAACCAATCAACGGCTGGTCCAACTTGTTGGTTAGGACAGATGCCCATGTAGAAAATGTTACGGGAGCATTCTAGCCCTTCATACTCAACGGGATACCACATCTGGGCATTGAGTTCTTCCAAGACGGGTAAGACGGCTTTACGACTGGCAGATGTCCAACCACCAAAAATTGTGGTGACCTTGTCCTGTTCAATGAGCAATCTTGCTTTGAAAGCAAAGGTGGCTGGATTAGATTCTCCGTCTTCAATGACGGGTTGGATACGTCTTCCCAAAACACCGCCAGCTTGATTAATTTCTGCGATCGCCATCAGCTCAGCATCTTTCAATGATGCCTCACTAATTGCCATCGTTCCACTCAAGGAGTGTAGAATCCCGACGCGCACCGTTGAACTCGGTTTAACAAATGGCTTGCCTGTTTCACTCATTGCTAGACTGTTCCCGAATTGTTTGGCTCTTTGAACGTGCACCTCAACCTGCATTACCAATGAAAGGAAAAGACTAAGGCTATGGGAGGGAGTGGCTTTGCTCTTTGAAGGGAGCCGCTATCTCTCGCGAATTGAAGCCTAGGGATCAGGAGCGATCACAGATTGTTTCCAACTCCTCAATTGATTTGATCTCTGTGGCTATAGCTATAGATCAAAAAACTCGATTGTCAAGTAATAAACAACTTAGTCTTATGAAATTTTCATACTTACAAATTTATTTTTTTGCCAAAGATTTTTCGGCAAGTTTACCAAATATTAACCAGCTTTATAAATGAGAATTGTAGTGATTTTTACGCTTAATACAATGAAAGTGAAGGTGAGGGAGGATTTTGCAGAAAAAATCGCTCCAAATTGATGCTACTCAACTAAGTTAGCGGAAGCTAGAGCTAAACTGAGTTGAGTCGCAAGGGACATTTGATGAGATGAGGGATAACTACGGGTGAATCCTCGCTAAAACCCGTACTTCATTCAGCACAGCGTCGTAACCAGCACCAAATCCGAGAAATTTACCGACATCCCCCTCTTCCATTAGCGCTCGAAATCAATAAAAGTATAAAATTGTTTCCTTATCCTCTTTGGGAAACTTTGACCAATGAAGCGGCTGATTCAAGGTCTACATCAATTTCAGACCAATTACTTCACTGAACACCGAGACCTTTTTGAACTCCTGTCTCAGGGACAGCATCCAAGAGTACTCTTTATAACCTGCTCCGACTCCCGGATTGACCCAAACCTGATGACACAAGCTGAACCGGGTGAAATGTTCATCATCCGCAACGCGGGTAATATTATTCCGCCTTACAATGCCACAAATGGTGGGGAAGGTGCAGCCGTTGAGTATGCCATTCATGCTTTAGGCATTGAGGAGATTATTGTCTGCGGTCACTCCCATTGTGGTGCAATGAAGGGACTGCTCCAAATCGGCAAGTTAGCCGAAGAGATGCCAGCCGTTTATGAATGGCTCAAACACGCTGAAGCGACTCGTCGGGCGGTTAAAGAACACTATCAGGAATATGAGGGCGAAGAACTGCTGAATGCGACGATTAAGGAGAACGTCCTCACTCAGCTAGAAAACCTACGCACCTATCCAGTCATCTACTCGCGACTCAAAAGCGGTAAACTACAGATTCATGGCTGGTTCTACGAGATTGAAACGGGAGAGGTTTTAGAATATAACGCAGCTTTGAAAAAATATGTGCCACCGCAAACCCAATTCTCCAGGGCGGCTTGGATAACTCCGGAGCAGCAAGAGCGAATTTGCAAAGGTTCTAATAGAAGTTAGTTGTTGGTTGTTGGTTGTTGTTAGGAGTGAAGAGGATAAAAATTCGTCTAGAAATAGAATTTGTTTGAGTTTTTGCTACAAACTAATAGCTTTCAAAGCCTATTTACTAACTCTACTGATTGCTGCTGGTTTTGATTCATGGGTGGGTAACCTCAAGCTTGGTTGCAGCGGAAGTTCAATCCAAAACTCTGTTCCTTTTTCCGGTGCTGACTCACACTTGAGGATACCTCCATGCTTCTCTACCACCAGTTGATGACTGATTGATAGCCCCAGTCCATTGCCTTTATCAGGGGGCTTGGTCGTGAAAAATGCGTCAAAGAGATGCCTTTTAACGTCTTGAGTCATGCCAAGACCATTATCAGCAATACAGATAACAACGCCAGTCTGTTCAGCATTGACACAGGTACGAATCTTGATGCGCCCAGCGTGATCGGGGATGTCTTCCATCGCATCGATCGCATTACTCAAAAGATTCATAAACACTTGATTAATTTGTCCAGCACAACACTTGATTGGGGGTAAATTGCCATACTCTTTTACTACTTCAATCGCTTGGCGATTGTAGCGAGCTTTGAGGCGATTTTGTAAGAGCAGTAGTGTACTGTCAATCCCCTCGTGAAGATCGACAGCTTCAACTACGGCTTGATCACTCCGAGAGAAGTTCCGCAGCGACAGGACAATCTGACGAATGCGATCGGCTCCAACTTGCATAGAACCTAAAACTTTTGGCAAGTCTTTGATGAGAAAATCAAGGTCGATCGCTTTTACTTTGGCTTGTATAGCCGGGTGTTGATTGCCATAGGATTCTTGATAAAGATTCACTAAGTCTAATAAATCCCTAATATAGTCACTGGCATAGCGCAAATTCCCATAAATAAAGCTCACAGGATTATTAATTTCGTGAGCAATACCAGCAACCATTTGACCAATACTCGATAGTTTTTCAGTCTGAATGAGGTAGGATTGAGTGCGTTTTAAATCCTGCAATGTTTGCTCTAACTGTCGGGCGTGAGATTGAACACAAAGAGTCGCAATACAGCATTGTTGAACAAGCTCTGTCTGTTGAGTTTCGAGTTTTAGCTGAGCTGCATCACTTTCTTTTTGATATTGACTAACTAAAGCCTCCAAGGCTTCAAGAAGATTAGTAGTGGATGCTTGAAGAATGGCTTGTAAATGGGGGTTTTCTTGAGTCAGTTGAGTAGATTGCACTAATGCTCGAATATGAGCAATGTAGCATCGAATTTGCTCATCAAGATAAAAGGGAGCATCAAAATAAATTGCCTTAATGGTTGAAGAAGGCTGACCTGGTAATTTCATCTGTGTATCACCCTGAATCAGCCCATTGTGTGACTTCTCCATCAACTCCATCAGGGCTAGCATTTCTTGTCGGAGCCTTACCTGTTCGCCATTCTCTTGAGTACAGACTAAGTTTAGGGCAAACAGAGCGGCGCGTTGGGACAACATCCGTTGACGTCCACTAATATTAATGACTGCTGCATTAATTTCTCGTGTCGTGCTGATCTCATCAAGATTAAAATAGTTTGCCAGCGCTGTTAGTGGGAGCAGTTCTAAATAGAAAAGATTTCCGACGATGTTAGCACGGGTCAAGGATTGAGGCATAACGCTTGTCTCTTGCTATTGCTATTTGACAGGCAAAAGATAATGGTTCAAAACGACTCTATAAGTTTGCAGTCGTCAAAAATTCACTTTTTGCTGCTATCACGTTGTAGATGACCTTGATTAAAAACCGCATTCCTACTTGTCTATGGCTCAAGTATTTTGGACGGCAAGATACGCAATTTCTGTCCTTACCTGTACAAGATAATATAGGTAAATGCTAGTCGAGTGCGAAAGTTATTGAAACTCAACCTTTTTTACAGAAAAAAGAGTAACAGAAGTGTATCTATATACACTATTTAACAAAAAAATCAGTGAATTTGCTGTAGGGGAATCTCAATCCAAAACTGACTGCCTTGACCCGGTATAGAAGTACAGCTTAGAACACCGTGGTGGTGTTCTACAACAATTTGATAACTAATAGATAAACCCAAACCCGTGCCCTGTCCAAAGGGTTTAGCCGTGAAGAAGGGGTCAAAAATCCTTGCTTTAACAAAATCAGTCATTCCAGAACCATTATCCGTAATTTGAATTACAACGCTTCTCCTGTTTGGGACAGAGGGAGTATTGGGGTTTGTTAGGGTGTAGGAAGGTGACTCTGGAAGCTGAGAAAGAGTGTTCTGAGTAGAGTCCGAACGGTCGATAACACTGGTACGGATAGTAATGGTTGGCGAGGGCTGTTGCCGGATATTAGAGTCGGGCTGCTCGAAGGCTTCAATGGCATTACTGAGAATATTGATAAAAACTTGATTGAGCTGTCCTGGATAGCATTCGATTCTAGGCAAATCTCCGTATTCTTTGACAATTTGAATCTCAGGATTGCGATCTTTAGGCTTTAATCGATGCTGCAAAATTAATAGCGTACTATCGATCCCTTCATGCAAATCTACTCGCTTCATTTCGGCTTCGTCTAGCCGTGAGAAGTTCCGCAGGCTCAGCACAATTGAGCGGATGCGATCGCTTCCCCGTTGCATCGAACTGAGGAGTTTCGGGAGATCTGTCGCGATAAAGCCAACATTAATGACTTCGGCTTGCTCCAAAACTACTTCTGTCGGATTGGGGTATTGTTCTTGGTAAAGACGTAACAAACTTAATAAATCGTAGAAGTAAGCACTGGCATAAGTGAGATTACCGTGAATGAAGTTGATGGGGTTGTTAATTTCATGGGCAATCCCAGCAATCAGTTGTCCCAAGCTGTACATTTTTGCACTTTGCACAAGTTGTGCTTGGGTGGTTTTAAGTTGTTGGAGGGTAACCTCTAGTTGTTGGGTTTGCGCTTGGGCAACAAGGGCAGCTTGACGGGCTTGGGCGTAGAGTTCTGCTTGGTCAATCGCGATCGCCAACTGTACCACGACCGCTTGTAGCAGTTCCACCTCACTCTCATCCCAAGGTCGGACACTTGTACAATGACCGCAGCAAATTACCCCAATCTGCCCCGCCTGAGTTTCAACCGGGATTGTCAAAATCGAGGTGTAGCCCATACTGAGTAAGAACTGTTGCACAGCAGCGTTGCTGATCGTTTCAACTTCATCGACTCGAATGATCTGTCGATGTAAAAGCCGATTCACAAACGGTTCAACCTGAGCCATTGCATATTGACCCAGATGGCTCGGTAAAAGCGGGTTTCTCGCTTCATTGACCACTTCCCAATACGGTTCACTCTCGTGGGTTCTGTACCAGAGGAAGTGGCAGCGGTCAATTTGTAATAGGGTTTGGATTGACTGGACAGCCGTTTCCAGGATGGTATCGAGTTCTAAAGAGTTACGGATTTGATTGGCTAGTCCGTACAGGAGGGATTCTCGACGGCTGAGGAGTTCTGAGCGTGCCCAAGCCCGATCAACAGCAACTGCGATCGCATTGGCAACCCAGCTCAGGGTTCCCTTCGCTTCTTCCGTAAGGGGGTGATTACTCAACAACGTGATCACCCCAATCAATCGCTCTTCCACAATCAGGGGGTAACCGGAGAGATGATTCGGAAGCAGGGAACAGTATAATCCTTCTAACTGCTCAAGGTTTAAGTCGGGTTGATAGTATTGAGTATCGGAACTGATCAGGTCAGGATTTAGAGGAGTTAGCTGACCTGCAAATGCCTGTTGTTCGATCTGTTGAGAGGTAGGATTTAAAGTCCATACGGCGGCGTTAGTGGTATCAAGTTGTTGCACGATTGCCTCTGTACAGCGTTGAAGAATTGCTAGTAACGTTCCACCACTAGCAAGCGCAACACCAACGTTTGCTGCTAGTGTCGAAAGACGCGATCGCTCAACCAAAGACGCCTCTGCCTGTTTGCGCTGAGTAATATCTTCAATTACGCTAATAAAGTACTTCGGTTCTCCTGTGAAATCTCGAACAACCGACACAGTTACCTTCACCCAGACCAGAGAACCCGTTTTGTGAATGTAGCGCTTCTCTAGATTCACCGTCTGCTTCTGGCTATCTGCAAATTGGTGCAGATACATCTGATTCACGGCTTGATCTTCTAGGCAGGTAATCTCCCAAATCGTTTTTGCTAGCAGTTCTTTTTGAGTGTACCCAGTGATCTCGCCAAGTTTTTGGTTAACTCGCAGGAACTGACCTTGTAGTCCTACCTGAGCAATAGCAATACCCGCGTGCTCAAACGTTGCTCTAAATAGCTCTTCACTTTCATACAACGCTGCCTCTGCTTGCTTACGCTCTGTGACGTCCATCACAACACCATCCCAGAGAATATCGCCATTCGCTTGTCGTTCCGGTCGAGACCCGGCTTGCAACCATTTGAGTTTTCCCGATTCCATAATAGACCGGCCCTCCCAGCTCCAAGGCTGTAATGTCTTGGCAGAGGCAGCAACGGAGTCCTCAAAACTTGCCCGGTCATCCGGGTGAATTAGATCAATAACAACTGCGGCATTTTGCTGGATAGCTGTCGGCTCTAGTTCATAGATTTCGCGTGCCCCACTACTGACAAAGGGGAATGATACAGAACCATCTGTCCGGAGCAGAAATTGGTAAATCATTCCCGGCACATTAGCCGCTAGCTTCTGAAGCTGACGTTCCCTCTGCCGTAGCGTTGCTTCTACCTGTTTTTGCTCACTAATATCACGAGAAACCGCAAGAATTTCTTCCACGAGACCTGTTTGGGGATCGTAGATCGGTGTCCTAGGGTACTCAGCGTTATCGTTATATAACCACGCCTTCCGATTTCCAGTCTCAGAAGTCTGGGGTTGGACAAGATGAAGGGATCTGGTACTTTCTGCTTTGGTCATGGCTAGTTTGCCTGAACTCCTTTTTGGCTTGCCTTTGGCGTGAGTAGCGCGTTGCCAGAGAATTCCTGCTAGTAATACTGTAGTAACCAAGTTAGTGAAGGAAATAGTGACCTCTTGCAGACCAAACCTTTGCGTTACCCAGATCACACTTGTGTAACCCACGCCTCCAAGCAGCAGCCAGAGAATACGAAAAGAGGGTTTCTTTTGAATAGTAGGAACTTGTGCCACGAAGTAGACAGGGGTATAGCCAGTAATGAGGGCAATGACAATGCCGACACCATAGTTACACGCAATTTGAAGCGTGGTAAGGTGCCGGTTTTTAGTACTGGTCATTCGCATACTTGCTTCCTATCCCTATATGGGAGTTTTAGACCCTGATCATCTCTTCTCACACGCCGACACTGCTCCTAATTTTGCCTCTTATTGAACTTGGTTAACCTTACTGATAAGCAGCAATTTACATCGGCTTGAACAGTAGTTAAGGAAGAACGTTCCTGTTTCTCGCTGGCTTGTGACGGCTGCTGAAGTTATAGCTCTTCAGCAGTCAGCTTTCAGTGGTCAGCTTTCAGTCGAATAGGCTCCGGCTAGGGTGCATAGCCTCCCGTCGATGTCCTAACTTAAGTGGCTACTGCGCTATAGCTCCGAAAAAGAGCCACTAGGCTCTTTATATGGCTATCTGGCGATACGAGCTTCCCTACATCTGCCAAGAGTTGATTGTTATTGCGTCAACAACTCTGAGCGACAAGGAAACACATTGAACGCCTGAATCGTAAATCCCCTGATGCTCTACCCCAACTGTATTCGCTATCTCTTAACTACACTTAGAGTGCGTAGCGAAGAGACGAAATACACGTTTCTACCGTTTCACAGCTTTGATGCCGCTGAAATACGAATGGGTCATACTAAATACCATAATCGCTGCTGTCTTGGCAAATATCCGTAGAGATACGGATATTTTGTATAAATTTGTATTACATCTAAAGCCTTCTGTAGAAATTTTACTGGATTTAGTAAGCCTCAACCCCGCTTGGGAGCTATTTTTGAGGCTGATGAATGTCTGTAATCCTGCAATACACAAAAAGTTAAGATTCTAAGACGATTGAGATCAGTTTAAGTCTTACACCGAGAGACTGAGGTGAGAACCTTGCTGATTTTTACGAACTTCAATCCTAGTCTGGAAGGCTTCTTTGAACTGAGGCATATGTGTCACGGTGAGGATACAGGAAAAGTCAGACGCGATCGCATTGATCGCCGCAATTAAGCGATCGCATCCGTCCGAATCCTGTGTCCCAAACCCTTCATCAACAATCAGCATTTGTAACGATGTTCCTGCACGTTGTGCCAAGAGTCGCGCCAAAGCCAGACGAATCGAAAAATTAATCCGAAAGGCTTCACCACCCGAATACGTTTCATAAGGTCGTGTCCCACTAGCATCAGCAATCAGAATATCCAGCGTATCAATCAGTTTTGTCGTTTTCTTAGTGGCCCGACGCCCTGCTTTTTGAGTCACAATTTGGACGTGCAATTGATTCCCAGTTAGTCGGGAAAGAATGTTATTGGTTTCCGCCTCTAGTTGGGGCAAGATATTCTCAATCATTAGCGCTTGGATGCCATTCTTACCAAACGCTGACGCTAATTCCTGATGAACACGATATTGTCGTTGGAGGTCTTGAAACTGTTTTTGCTGTTCCTCGTATTGCGTTTGTAGTGATTCGAGTTGGGTAAAGCGCTGTTGTAAACGCCCTTGCTGAGAAAGTTGTTCATCCAGTTGTCGCCGCCGCTGTTGTATCTGTTGTTCTAAAGCTTGGATTTCGTTGCTTGCGTCTGGACACTGTTCGAGTTGCTTGACAACAGTCTCTAGTTGTGCATTAACAGCTTCCTGATCAGAGCGTCGTTGCTCAAGGGTATGTTTTAAGGATTCCAAACGTTCGCAAAGTTGCGGATACTGCTGCTGGGCAGATACTAACTCCTGATGACGTAGCTGCCAAGACTGGGCTTGCCGCAGTGAGGTTCGCAGGGTGTTGTGTTCAGTTAAGTTGTAGCCGATTTGTGCCATCTGCTGATCGAGGGCTTCAACACGCTTTTGCAGTTCGGAAGTAGTTTGCAGTTCTTGCAGGGAAACATGGAGAGCGTCAAGCTGGGCTTTGAGTTGCGGCTTTTGGGCATCAATTTTAGCCAGACGCTTGCTGGCTTCTTCAAGCTTGGCTTGTTTGATTTCTGCCCAGCGCCAGCGATCTACTTCACCGCGTGTTAGGGCATGGGTTTGTTCACTGTAGTTGAGCTGTTGCAACTGAGCATCGAGTTGTCGCAGTTCTTCCTGTAACTCTGCGGCGTAAGTGCCAACACTAAGCGCTTTCTCAAGTTCTTCCTTTTCCTCCGAGAGTTCATAGAGTCTGTCGTAAACTTCGTCAGTTGCTTCGAGTCGTGCTTCTAATTGCCCTCGTTGCTCCAACAACTTCTCATACGGAGCCATTTCCTGGGAGAGTTGAGAGTATTCTTGACGCAATACCTGAAGTTCGCGATCGCATACTGCTAGTTGCTCTCGCACAACCCAGAATTGTTCTTGTACTTCCTGTTGTTCAGCCGTGGTTTTCTGGATGACGTGATGCGAGTGGGCTTCATCCAAAGGGCGATCGCATAATGGACAAACTGCATTCTGCGCTTGCAGCATTTCGATTTTTTGCGTCAGTTCTGCCAACTGTTTTTCATAGCGGCGTTGGTTTTCTTGCAGACGTTCCTGAAAGCCTCGACGTTCGAGTCCTTTTTCCTGCACTCGCTGCTGATAAACACGCTTTTTCTCCAATTGCCCGATTTCTACACCCACTTGCAGCACAGTTTGCCTGAGTTGGGGAGTTGTTGAAATCTGAGCATTTAGCTGCTTCTCAGACGAGCGCAGTTCGTCTAATCTGGCACTGAGTCTGGCTTGGGCGCGATCGAGTTCTATTTGGATAGAGTGACGGCGTTGTAGAAGGGGAGATACCTGAAGTTGCAAACTATCCAGTTGATTGAGGCGGCGACGGGCGCTGTTGAGTTGCTCTAGTGCTTGGGCGACTTCTCCAGAACGGGAGAGAGTTTCCTGAATGTCTTGTTCTTGAGGTCGTAGGGCATCGAGTTGAGCTTGAGTTTGACGAATTTTTAGATTAATTTCGTTAACTTGTTGGCTTAGCTGCTGTTGGAGTTGCTGTTTTTGTTGTTGGGCTTCCTGGTAAGTCTGGAATTTTGAACTGAGGATTTCGTCTTGTTGTTGCAGGTTGATGTATTGGGAGTAACCTGTTTTGATTGAGTCTTCTTGATTGAGTAGGGTAGAAAGTTGTCGTTGTTGTGCTTGTGTGGCAGCGATATCTTGAGTCAGGCGATCGCAATCTGAGCCGAGATTTTGATATTGTTGCTTAACAAACGTCGCTTGTTGTTGCCAGGTACTACGCTGGTGCTGAACGGCTTGGAGTTGTTGGAGTTGTTGGTGGTCAAGGTCTTGAGATTGTTGTAGCTGTTGCAACATCGCACTTAATGTCGCCTGTTGTTGTGCGATCGCTTCTCGTTCTTGTAGCTGTTGTTGGATTGTCTCCAAACTCTGCTCTAGCTGTTCTGCTTGACCTTTAAACTGGCGTGATAAATCTTTTGCCTGTTCCGCTAATACTTCGTACTGATTGAGCTTAAGTAAGTCGGCAAGAATTTGCTTGCGCTCACTTGGACGCCTCAGCATAAATTCATCTGCCCGACCTTGGCGCAGGTATGCCGAGTTAATAAACGTATCGTAATCAAGCTTGAGATGATGCAAAATCGACTGCTGAGTTGCCCGTACCCCTTTCTCTGTTAAAGATCGAAACCCTGTAGGTGTCTCAACCTGAAATTCCAAGGAACTACTTTGGCCCCGGTGGCGAGTCCGAATCACCCGAAGAGTTTGGTGGTTATTTTTAAAGATGAAATCTACTCGGACATCTTTTTCCCCGGCATTGATAATGTCATCCTCTGATGCCGCACGACTTTCCCCCCAGATTACCCAGGTAAGTGCTTCGAGAAGAGACGATTTACCCGCGCCATTGGGGCCACAGATACAGGCTGTATGCAGACCGCGAAAGTCTAGAGTCGCTTCACGGTAGCTGAGAAAGTTTTTTAGTGTTAGTTGTAGCGGAATCATTCAGGCTTTAATGCCTCACACCAATTCATTAGAAACTATCAGTACATCTGCACTGTTTGTTAGTGTATCTACGGAATAATGCGGTTTTGACGCTTTAACGCTCTAGCTTTACAATTATTAATAATTAAACAAAGGCAACAACTACTAGTCAATACATAGTGCTATCTCTTGATCTAGAGTTGGAGCTACGCTGTCAGAATGCTTTAGCCTTGCGGAATGACAACCGTACTTTTCAAACACGCGCTTAGACAGTTAGGCGATCGCGTTTTAAGTCAAATTGTCTCTCAATTCCCTCAATCTCAAATAGCAACAGTATTTAAGATGCTCTCTTCGTAGCAGTTTCATAGAGCGATCGCTCCATCATTTCACCTATCTAATGACAGAAATTAAGCTTACCCTACAGACCGATGAATACCCACTTCACAATTACAAAAATGAAGCCGTAGTTAAAAGCACCAATAACTGTAACCCACATTCCGCACCCGCTACTGTCACAATCGGTTTTTGCGGAATTTAGCGACCTGATGGGGTCACTTTTTATACAAAGAACTGGAAAATCCGTTTTGCGATCGCAAAACCAAAATCCCCAAAAAGCCAAAATTCGTAGTGTGACACTTCAGGGTGCGGAAAGTGGGCTGTAAAGTTAATCCCTGCATTTTTGTAGGCTTGTGTGCTTAAGGAAAAAGAGGTAAAGCATGACTGTAGGAAAAACTCAACACGCTGTCGGCATTTTCTCTAACCGTCAAGATGCGGAACATGCACTCAATGAACTCAGAGATGCTGGCTTCAACATGGATAGAGTTTCTGTAATCGTCCAAAACGCTAACCGCAACGAGCAGATTGGCGGTGCTGACGTGAGTGATAGCAAGGGTGAGCAAATTGAAGGAGGCACCAAAGCTGGAGCGACAGCCGGGGCGGCGACGGGAGGAATCATTGGCTTAGTTGGCAGCTTAGGCGTATTGGCAATCCCTGGAGTTGGTGTTGCTGCTGAAGTAGGTCTTCTTTTAGCGAACACCCTTTTGGGAAGTGCAATTGGTGCCGCGACTGGTGCCCTTGCTGGTGCACTAATTGGTTGGGGTGTTCCCGAAGACAGAGCTAAGCATTATGAAGAGCGAGTCTCCGCAGGGGATTATCTGGTAGTAGTCCAGGGTACAGCAGAGGAAATCCTCAGTGCCGAAGCAATTCTTGAGAATCGGGGAGTACGTGATTGGGGAATCTATGATGCACCTTCAACGATGGCTGGAGGTCGAACAGGTCTAATTTAAGCTTTTTTGAGAAATGCCTTGATTAGCTTCACATACCTAAGGCATTCCTTTAGCATTAGCCTGTTGCTTCTATTGCTTAGAGTGACAGGCTATTTGTTAGTGACATTCCCCTTAAGTCGAATGGTACTGACTTAAGCCCTGAACTAAAGTACCCTACCCTTAGGGAACCCCTACGGGGAACGGGAACGCTACTCTTCGAGAACGCTTCGCGAACGCGAACGGGCTAAAAGCTAAAACCCGTTAAAACGGGTTGAAAGGCTGATGTAGTAAGCTAAAGCTTACTTCGGTTTTGAGCCGGAAATTTATTTCCAGGCTCTTAAGTCAGTATCATTCGTCCTAAACTAAAGCTCCACCGCAACTAGAACCACAACCAGCCGTACAACCATAGCAATAGGACGCTGTACGAATCTCATCAATTAAATCTAATGTTCCTGCTTCCAGAAGCTTACTAACCGTCAATATTCCCCCTGTCCGAGACTTCGCTGCAACATTCTCCATCTGGTTAAAGTCACAATCATAAACATTACCCAGATAATCAATTGAGAGTTCATCACGACACATTAAATGCTCCACAGTGCCTGCATTAAAATTGCTCTCCAAAAACTCTAGATAGGGAGCATACAGCTTAGTTCGTTGCAAATGAAATTTACTTCTTCCGACAGGCAAATTTGTGATAGCGAACAATTGATTAAAAGTAATATCAAAATGTTCTTTGAGGAACATTTTGTAATCCTGTTCTAACTTATCTTGCCTAGGAGTTAAAGAAAACGTTTCAGTAAGTGGTAGCGGGGGATTATACACTAAGTCAAGTATCAAACTAGGGTCTTTTCCATAACCCAATTGATTAAGCCATTGAATGGCACGAACTGAGCCATCATAGACCCCTCGACCGCGCATTTTATCAACATTGTCCTCCAGATAGCAAGGTAACGAGGCAACAACTCTCAACTGATGCTTTGCAAAGTATTCTGGAAGATACTCAAACCCAGGCTCAAAATAAATTGTTAAGTTCGAGCGAACAATTACCTGCTTTCCTGTGGCTCGTGCTGCCTCAACTAACGGCTTAAATCCATAGTTCATCTCCGGGGCACCGCCAGTCAAATCAACAATTTTGATTTGGGGAAATCGATGAATGACTTCAATTAATTGGTCACAAACTTCTGGGGAAAGTTCTTCTGTCCGATGAGGACTCGCTTCTACATGACAGTGAGTACAAGCAAGGTTGCAGCGCTTCCCCAGATTAATTTGTAAAACATTAATTGGGTCTTTCGGTAAGGGTCTATTCAGTTTTTTTCTAAACGGCGTTACTGCGGAGGCTTCTGTCTGAACCATTTTTAACAATCTTCTAAATCTTATCGTTCTTCGCCGGATTTTTCCTAACAGCAACCACCACCAGTGTAGTGCCAGGTAGAATTTGTGATTAACACGTTTTCTGGAATTAACGCTGCGAACTTAGCTGCCGTTTTATCGCAGACGGCGGCTGGTACACCACGCTGAAGAATGTGTCCTGCGGAATCATCAAAAACCTCTTGTTCCCCGGTGTAAATTGCTGTTTTCCCTGTGAAAATGCAGGCACCATCTTCCGGAATCAGAACCTTGAAAGAAACGGAATCAAGACTTTCTAAAAGCAAATCTTCTTCCAATCCGTAGCTTCTTCGATCCAAGAGTCGGTAAGGACGACGAGCGCGGATTTCTACTTGACCAAAGCCAGCATCAACAATCCGTTGAATGTACTCTTCATAAGTGAAAGCACCAGAGAGACACATCGCTCTTAAACGTTCATCTTGTTGCAGATGCATTGGGATTGGTCGAGTAGCAATTGGATCGCTCATTTGCAAGCGTCCACCGGGTTTCAAAACCCGAAATGCTTCTTTCAGCGCTTTGGACAAGTCAGCAGGTTCAAAAATATTGAATAGGCAATTCTGGGCAACGACATCTACAGAGGCATTGGGGACTGGTAAGCCGAAGGCATCTCCTTCCCGAATTTCCACAAAACTTGGCTCGAACCAGGGATTTTCGTTAGCCGCCAATTCCAAGTTACGGGTAGCCGCTTCACGCATCGCACTGACTGGCTCAACAGCAATTACACCAGCAGAACGCCTGGAAAAATAAGCAAACTGTAAAGCTTCCAAGCCACCACCAACACCCACATACAGCACAGTCGGCTCGTTACTCAGTTCAGCAGGATGAACAGTTGTACCGCAACCGTAGTTCATCTGCTGCATCTGGTAGGGAACTTTCAGTCCTGGTAATTGCAAGGGACTGCTTTGGACACAACACAACCCAACTTGCGGCGTTTGGGCAACTTCGCTGTAAAACTTTGCAGTTGTCTCAAGATAACTCATCGAAATCCTATGCTCTTCAAGGGTATTCAGGCTATGACAGACAAAGGAAAACCTGAACCAGTAAATTTCTGGCTTTCTCTTTGATGCTACAGAAAAATTTCGTTTACTGACCTTAAGCGCACGTTTTTTTAAATCTCAAGCTTAATGACCCGTACTAAGCTCAATTGCCTTTGTTCGGCAATCACCCTAAGGATTATGTCAATAAAAAAGTAGAGTGAACTGTGCCACTCTACTACTTGCTTTGATTAAACTAGGTACCCCGCTTTAGAAGTGCGATCGCCTTTTAACTAACGAGTCTTCGATAAGGCAACCGACTCTATCAAGGTTTTCACCCGTTCCTTGATTTCATCCCGAACTCGATGAAACGTTTCTATTGGTTGGTCAGCAGGGTCATCCAACTGCCAATCTTGAAATACCTCTCGCAGTACCCAAGCCTCCGGTAAATTGACACCACAGCCACAGAGAGAAATCACAATATCATAGTCTTCAGGCTGAAAATCACTTAATGCCTTAGACGTTTGGCTACTAATATCAATGCCAATTTCCGACATCACCTCAACCGCAGTAGAATTCACTTCACTTGCCTCTAATCCCGAACTGGTTACAGAAATCTTGCCTTCTCCCAGGTGACGAGCGAATCCTTCTGCCATTTGGGAACGGCAAGAGTTTTTCTTACAAACAAACATGACTCGTTTCATAACAGTAGTTAGTAATTGGACAACTGAAAAATTTGTACGATAGTGCAAGAGGATAGTTATTTGTGCCGTGCTGCACTAGTACAACGATCTGCCTCTAGGTCAGATAAAAACATTTAGGTGCTTTTACTATTAACCTCAAGGGCAGTATTCGCAATTTGGATAGTTTGCTGAGCCGCTTTTTCCTTCCGTTCGCTATAGCGGTCTGTTAGATAATCAACCTTGTCACGCAATAGCAAAGTGAACTTGTAAAGTTCTTCCATGACATCAATAACGCGATCGCGATAAGGGGAATCCTTCATCGTCCCGTCCTCATTAAACTCCTGATAGGCTTTAGCAACAGAGGATTGATTCGGGATCGTAAACATCCGCATCCAGCGCCCTAGAATTCGCAGTGTATTTACCGCATTGAACGACTGCGAACCCCCGCTTACTTGCATAACTGCTAGAGTTCTGCCTTGAGTTGGTCTAACTGCCCCAATGCTCAAAGGAATCCAGTCGATCTGGTTTTTCAGAATGCCAGTAATATTGCCGTGCATCTCTGGACTTGACCACACTTGTCCTTCAGACCATAAACTCAACTCCCGTAACTCCTGAACTTTGGGATGAGTATCGGGTACACTGCCGTGAATCGGTAACTCACGAGGGTCAAAGAACCGCACTTCGGCTCCAAACTCCTCAATAATGCGGGCGGCTTCTTCAGCTAAAAGGCGACTATAAGAGCGATCGCGTAATGAACCATACAGAAATAAGATTCGCGGCTTGTGATTGAAAGTCGTCATTGTCTAGCACTAGTGAGAAATATTTGATTGATCCAGACAGAGGTGGCTAAATTCAGCAACAGTGAGGTATAGCAGTCGCCAAGGCAACTCTTGACTCTCGCCACATACTGAAACCAAGACCCGTCAATATGCATCCCTTCTGCATAAAAGCCCTCTGCCCTCTGCCCTCTGCCTTTTGCCTTTTGCTATGGATACTCAGGAATTGGGAGAGTAGAACGGTATTCGGTTACGCAAATAGCGACAAAGCCGAGGACTAAACAGATAAATCAACAACACAGCATTCAATATCCGTTCAAAAACTTGAAACTCTCTACCGTAGTATTGAGGGTCCCAATAACTAATTGGGCTGTAAAAGCGAATAGTCCACTCTAAAGGGAAAAACAACAAGGGACCATCATTAACATGAGTGAATATATCGACGAAACTGTGCAACAGACAGGCAACTACAAACCAGAAAAACCATCGAGATCGAGAACCGATATGGCGGCGTGACTGCCACAAAAAAACCAGTGCCAGCAGTAGCAAAATTGGTGAGTGAAGGAAATTATGCGAGGCAATCCAGAAAGGATTGTAAAAATATAGCTCGTCAAAGATATAGTTAAACGTCTCTCTAAGGCTCCAGCCTTGGATGAAATGGTAGTAACTGATGCTACCAATTGACAAAATCCACAACGGTAAATCAGGAGCAACAGAGCCAAGCAAGAAAGCACGTTTAACAATTGGCACTCTTGGTAAGCTCTTGTCCAGAGCAGCCGTCATCAGAAAGTGAGAATATGTGTTCATTGAACATCACCTATTGCGCGTGATTTAGACACATCAAGTCAAACATGACTTCTGGACAAAAAAGCTCATCGATCACTTATAAGCACTAACACAACGGGGGTCGCGTAGTGTCGCCTTTTCTGGTTCACGGGGAAACCACATGGCAGTGCGCTTGCATACCTCTACCAACATCAACATCACTGGTACTTCAATTAACACGCCAACGACTGTCGCCAATGCTGCACCAGAATTTAAGCCAAAGAGCATAACAGCCGTAGCGATCGCAACTTCAAAATGATTACTCGCCCCAATCAGTGCTGCTGGTGCTGCATCCTCATAAGACAGATTCATTTTCAACGCCGCCACGTAACTAATTAAGAAAATAAAATTGGTTTGGATAAACAGTGGCACTGCAATCAAGAGAATGTGCAGCGGATTGTTGACAATCAACTCTCCCTTAAAGGCAAACAGCAATACTAAAGTAATCAAGAGGGCTGCGATCGCGATTGGGCTGAGATACTTGAGAAACCGCC
Source organism: Symplocastrum torsivum (assembly GCF_059505465.1). Classification (NCBI taxonomy): domain Bacteria; kingdom Bacillati; phylum Cyanobacteriota; class Cyanophyceae; order Oscillatoriales; family Microcoleaceae; genus Symplocastrum; species Symplocastrum torsivum. The sequence continues at coordinate 19,586 of NZ_JCACKQ010000135.1, forward strand.
GCTCAAACCACTCTTTCCCCTTGTGCTTGAGAATCCAGTAACGGCTGTACATCCCTGCTGCTAAGGGCAATCCCACATAAATTAGCACCGACAACACAATCGTCTGCCAAGGCACCGTTAAATCATTCGCCGCCAGCAACCATCTTCCCAACGGTGCGTACAAAAACAGCATTGCCAACGAATTTACCGCCACCATTACCAAGGTATGTCCTTGATTGCTGTAGGAAAGATACCCCCACATCAACACCATCGCCGTGCAAGGTGCAATCCCCAATAAAATCGTACCTGCAATGTAAGAGTTGAAGAGAGTCACCTCACTGCCGCGAATCAACTCAGTTCCAGTCAGCAAGGGGCGAAACAGCCAACCCAGGAAAAACTGAGCAAATGCCACCATCGTGAAGGGTTTAATTAACCAGTTCACTACCAAGGTGAGGATGACGGGTTTGGGTGTCCTGAGTGCATTTGCCGCCTGAGTGAAGTCAATCTTCACCATGATCGGATACATCATGAAAAACAGGCAGACGGCGATTGGGATCGATACCTGATAAATACTCATGGCATCAAGCGCAACAGCTACACCTGGAAACACTCGACCCAAGGCGATGCCTACGAAGATGCACAAGAATACCCAAACGGTGAGATATTTTTCAAAAAAACTGAGACTACTACCAGCAATCGGGGGTGATGCAGTTGCTTGACGATTGTTTGTACTCATCAGGATTAGTCCGAGGTCAAAAGCTAAGGGCGAATAGCCAGAACTTTGCTTCCTTCCGTAACAACTCTTCGATTTTTAGGTTCAGCTGAGACTGTCCAGCGAAAACCGTGAGTTGAATATGGAATTAATACCATCATTTCAAAAAAAATTGATTTGTCAAGCAAGATTTTGGTAAGGGATTTTGCTGAGTCCTCTGTAGAGCAGCTATCAGCGCATTGATAAATCAGTTTTTATTAAAATAAGTTGATGATTAAGGGGTGTCTGAGCAGGGACGGGCTGGTAAGATGGGGCTGAAACGGCGGAATTCTGCGAGGTACTGCTCCAGAATCACAAATTGGGATAGATTGAGGCTGTAGTAAATCCAGCGACCTTCCTGACGCGATCGCACTAAATCTGCTTCTTTCAAGTTTTTTAGATGAAACGAGAGCTTGGACTGTGTTACCCCCAAGTGTTCGCACAGTTCACAGACACACAACTCTTGCGATCGCAATAACTCCAAGACTTGAATCCTGATTGGGTCAGATAGGGCATGGAAGCCAGCAACAAGACTATCGGGAGCAATGGTGGATACTTTACCCATCAACCTTTATTGAAACGACAACTTGATTCTAATACCCCTGGTTAAGATAGGAGCGTAGCCATCAATAGTACGCAGCTAAACCAATAGTGGAAACGAATTCCGAACAAAAGAACTCAAACTCACACGAGCGTTCTGTTTTAGTTTGTCAGCATACATCTTGTACAGCCGCCGGTTCAGCCGCAGTACTGGCAGCTTTTGAAGCGGCACAAGTGGACGGTTTTACCGTGACAGGCACAGGTTGTCAGGGACAATGCAGTTCTGGTCCAACAGTACGAGTTCTTCCAGAGGAAACTTGGTACTGTCGAGTTCAACAAGCTGATGTTCCAGTGATTGTGGAGCAACATCTTAAGGGAGGTAAGCCAGTAGAAGAGAAGCTTCACCCTCGTATACATATGCGTTTTAGCTATTGAGATTAGCTGTCTATCAGGGAGGGCATCGGCAATTTGCTGGCATTGGGATGCACCCAACTTCTGGAAGATGAGAGCAGCACAAATCTAGTCAATCCCATTAAACTTTACCCGCTCCAAATGTTCTTGACCCCATTCACAGAGGGCTTTCAATACAGGTTCGAGACTTTTACCATAATTCGTGAACGAGTACTCAACTTTAGGAGGCACATCGGAATAGACTTTCCGATTCACAATTCCATCTTTTTCCAGTTCTCGGAGTTGTTGTATCAGCATTTTTTCAGTAATCTCAGGCATTCGTCGCTTCAATTCACTAAATCGTCTCGCTTCATCTTTCAAATGCCACAAAATTAGAATCTTCCACTTGCCGCCCAAAATTTTGAGCGTAGTTTGCACAAATATCGTCCCCTCAGTCTGCTCTTGTGACATTTGTAGTTATCTCCTGATAAGCTTACAAAAAAGTAAGTACTTCCGAAAAAGTTAGTAGAACTGTACCTTAGTAAGCGTTCAATCATCATTGCTATCAGGAAAGAACACGATGTCGTCGTTGAAAGGGAAAGTAGCGATTGTGACTGGTTCGTCGCGTGGAATTGGAAGAGCGATCGCAGAACACTTGGGAAAGGAAGGTGCAAACGTCGTCGTGACGTATGTTGGCAACCGGGACAAAGCGCTTGAAGTCGTCGCAGCCATCAAAGCAAGTGGTTCGGATGCGATCGCAATACAGGTTGATATGAGAAATATTGCCGAAATTCGTAGCTTGTTCCAAAAAACCCTCGAACACTTTGGCAAGTTAGATATCCTCGTCAATAATGCCGCAGGGAAAAACATCTTCAAGTTAACGGCTCAGATGACTGAAGAAGAGTATGACGCTATGTTTGAGATCACTAAAGGCGTCTACTTTGCACTTCAGCAGGCAGCACAGCACATAGCAGACGGAGGACGCATTGTCAGTTTATCCACCAGTGGTACAGTCATGCCAATTCCAACGGGTGGGGCATATTCAGGCTGCAAGGCAGCAATTGAACAGTTCAGCACCTGTCTGGCAAAAGAAGTGGGTGGACGCGGCATCACGGTTAACACCATTTCTCCGGGTGTAACAGAGACTGATGGGTTGGTGCTCAATCAAGAGCAAGTCAATCAACTCATTGCTCAAACCCCATTGGGACGATTGGGTAAACCAAATGATGTTGCCAGTGCTGTTGCATTGTTAGTTTCTGACGAGGCTCATTGGATTACGGGTCAGATGATACGAGCTAACGGTGGAATTGTATAGCCTGAAATGGTTGAATATCAGTGCAGTGGACGGACAATCATTCTGCCTTGTTTCAAGAATATCTCCGCCACTGACCTTCACCGTGAGACTACCGTATCTAGGTAATTAGGACATTTGGAAATTAAACAGTATCCTTCGGACTGATGCTAGATGGAAGTAGAAGATGCTAACCTCTTTGCCAGCCGTTGGGGGAAATAAGTGCAGAGACTATTACTTCGTCTGGGAATTGGAATTTTGTTTGGGCTGTTTGGGCTAATTAGCTACTGTACCAACGTTGTAGAAAATCCAGTGACTGGAGAACGGCAACGGGTACAGCTTTCTCCCCAACAGGAAGTAGTAATTGGGCGACAAGCTACTCAAAAGATGGCAGCACAGCACGGAGGTCTTTATCCCGACCAAGCCCTTCAAGCCTATATTGACCAAGTGGGAGGGCGGATTGTGCAGAACTCAGGAGCATCTGAGTTACCCTATCCCTACGAGTTTCATCTGCTCAGAGACCCCCAAACGATCAATGCCTTTGCCCTACCGGGGGGACAGGTTTTTATTACAGCAGGTTTGCTCAGACGCCTCAAAACAGAAGCGCAACTAGCAGGCGTGTTGGGGCATGAGGTCGGGCATGTTGTAGCGCGACATGGTGCTGAGCATCTCGCCAAGCAGCAACTTGGTTCGGCGTTAGTGAACGCTGTTGGAATTGCCGCCAGTGATTCGCCGGAAGGTGCAAGGCAAGCGGCGCTTGTTGCCCAGGCAGTTAATCAATTGGTTAGCCTGCGCTATGGACGTGAAGATGAATTAGAAAGTGACCAACTGGGTTTTCGGTTTATGACACAAGCAGGCTATAACCCGAAAGGAATTGTCGAACTGATGCAGGTGCTAGCTTCGGCTAGACAAGGTGGACAATCCCCAGAATTTTTCAGCACCCATCCTAACCCCGACAATCGACTTGAACGACTGCGGAGTTTAATTACTGAAAACTTTCCTAATGGTGTTCCTGCCAATCTTGAGGAGGGACAGGAAAAATTTGCTCGAACTGTGCCGCCTCGCTTGCCTGGTTAGAGTTGATATAGCTCTTCAGCGGACAGCTTTCAGCGGTCAGCTTTCAGCCAAATAGCTCTGGCTAAGGGTTATAGCCTCCGTTGTGCCTTAATCTATGCTTCGATTGCTATACCAAGCACATTCTGCTGTGTTAAATCGATAGGCAATAGGGCAAAGAAAGGAGTGATTTATTCCTTTTCTTACTGTTGAGTTCATCCAAAGTTCAGCCTTCTCCTGAACTTCTGAACTTCTGTGTTTTTCTTGTTCAACTATTCAAATCAGTGGGGCTTTCTCGCGAGTTTTCGGTAAGTTTGGCTCTCTAGATTCGGCGCGAACTGAGGCAAGCTCTTCAATTTCTGGTTCTGTCGCTTGCAGATGTTGCTCCAAAATTGCCAAGTTGCGAATGTTGGACTTGTAGTAAGCGTCAAATAAATCACCGACTAAAGGTACGGTGCCAACAGCAGCCTCTAGACCAATGTTGAAAATCATTTGTCTGAGGTCTTTGGCTGGTATACCAAAGTGGGTAGCTAGATAGATGATGTAAGCAGAAAATCCTGTACTTACTATGTCTCCAGCCCCAGGAATTAAACCAATAATAGGGTCTATTCCAATCCGAAAACGTGTCCCAGGAATACCAATAGCTGTATCCATCAAACGACTAAGTTTGCGGATGCGATTGAGTGTAGCGAGGCGTTCAGCTGTATTCATCGGGGTAGGCATGACAGGAGAGACTATTCGAGCCTTGGGTATTCTTACGTTTTATAGTGACATAGTGAACTAGACCAGGCTTATATCCTGAGACTGAATCAGCAAACTTCCTGCCTTCTTGCACTAGGTTGCCTGCGCTTTAGCCAAAACCGCTTGGTGGCTGGTAATTGTCTAGAAGATCTGTAAAGACTTGATTGAGTTGCCCTGCACAACAATCTGCTTGCGACAACATGCTTGTAGAAGTTAAGAAGTAGGATTTAATCGCGCTGATTAACCAGTTGTTGACATCGGGCAGACGGATGGCAATTTGCTGATGACTAACGGCTTGAACTTGGAACCAAGTCGCCATTGTTGTGGGTAACTCTGTACTAAAACGCAATGAGAGTGTTGGGGTTGAGAGCGACTGAGCATAAGCCGAGGTCAAAAAGGGTTCGTAGAGCTTTGCTTCTGGCGTTAGCTGTTTGACGAAGGCGAGACTCACACCTCGGATGAGTTCTCGCAGTGGGTCAACTTCTTCACCAATACGCTCTTTAACGAGGGTGCTGCGGGCGAGGGCATCATTGAGATTGGCTCGGTCAGTTACACTCAAGTGTGTACCACCAATCGCACTAACAAGATACTTGGTACCACTCAATTGAGCAAAGGGTCGCAGTTGATGGTCGAGTGATGGTGTAATCGCATCGTCTGTTCCTGTCAAGATTAAGGTTGGGACACTCACCTGCTGCAAACCCTTACTGCCAAATAAGCGTCCAGTTACACTATTGAGCGCAATCACCTGAGTTATTCGATCATCCCGTAATTGCATTCGATTGTTGGGCAAGTCAGCTGCAGAACACTGAAACCAATCGGCTGGTGACCGTCCGATGGGGCTACGATTTTTACAATACCGTCGTACTTCCTCTAAGTTCAGTTCTCCTCCTGCAAGCGCCAGTGCGGTGTAGCCCCCTAGAGAGTGACCAATCATCGTGACTTGTTCAGTGTTTAATTTACGATACCACTGACCGTATTCCTGATTTCGCTCAGCGAGTTCGTCTAGGACAAAGCTGACATCCTTAGGACGGTTAACAAACTCTGAGGGAGCTAATAAATTATCAGGGACACCTCCCAGAGAAACCCCATTCAGCCAAGTGAAGTTACTACCTGGATGCTCTAGAGAGGCAACAGTGAAGCCGTGGGATGCTAAATGACGCGCTAAGTACGTTAAAAATTTGCGATCGGAACCAAAACCGTGAGAAAGAATGACCAGTGGACCTTCGCTCTTGTATGCCCAGTAGAGGTCTACAAGGATTGTGCGATCGCGTAGTCGGTCTCGCAGTGACAATGTCCGCTCTTGGACATATTGTTGACCAGGGGCAGCCGGGTTAAACGTAGGGCGGAAGTTGCTTGTATCAGTGACTTCTAGTTCTTGCTCCAAGAGAGGCCCTATTGCTTGGCTTTGCCAGTAGGAGGTATTGAGTTGAAGGGCAATCCCGATCACAGAAGAGGCATCAATTGTTACACTCTCCTCTGGATAAGCCCGTAAAAAGCCCAGCACCGATAAACCATCAGCTTGCCTTGCGGCCAAATATAGTGCTGCCTGTAATTGCTCAACGCTGCTATTGGGGAGAGCCAGACCAATCTGCTCAAGCAATCTTGCACCATCGGAAGAACGAAGCAGGTCTTTGATGAATTTATCAGTCATGTTGGGGTCAATTTCCAAGTGCCGGGTCAGCAATTGCTGCACCTGTGGCGTCAGCACCGCACCGAAGGGTTTTAGCTGCGGTGATAGTTCCCCAGTCGTTGCAAACCTTTCTAAATCAGTGACCGCAACCGATTGCTCAAATGGACCTAAGCGCAAGGTGAGGCGTTCAGCGGCAGAAGCCGGGGCGGCGAACCACCAAGACAGAGCAACGAAGATCGAAAAAAAAGTGCCTTGCCGAATTGCCTTGATTTGAGTCAGCAAACCGACAATTCTTCTATTGTGAGAATGCTGAAGCGTCCTGTCACCAGACCAATTAAGCTGAAACTTCATAAGAGTGATTTGACTGCGATGTGTGTGGAGCGATTAACAATTTTGTTCAAAGCGACCCAAGTGAAGCTCTACAAGTTTCCCATGCCTGTTTCCCTCATAACATTCGTTGCTAGAGTGATGCGTATTTCACCCGCTTGCCTTATAAGCAAACGTTAGGCCGTTAGATAGCTGGTGCTGGCTGTGCTTAACGACCTCTCCTCTTTAAGATATGTGGCTTACATTATCAATGTGAACATCTAACAAATCATTTTCCTCTAAACCCTTTCTGGATTGGAAGTCCCTAAAACCTACCACCTACGCGCCTTAACCTTGATAGGGGTAATAGTCATACCCTAGAGCCGATTGAGTTGAGTTTTTATGCCTCGAATCTACTCTCACCATGAAAACCGATCCAACCAAAAATCAGCAATCTCGCTGGCTCAAATCGCTGGTTCGTCAGCGAGGGCAGTTTATCCTCGCGATTCCGGTATCTTGTCTTGTCGCCTCTGTGTCAGCCTTTGGTTGGCTACACTTCAAGACAGTAAAAGCTGAAAACAGGGTACAACACACCCAGCAAGTCCGCCTGGAAGGAAAACGCTTACTCACGGCACTGCTGGATGCAGAAACAGGAGCCCGGGGTTATGAAATTACCCAAGACCAAGAATTCCTCACAGGCTATCAAGCTGCGATCGCTTTTATTCCCAATTCCCTCGATCAACTGACTCAGTTAGTTGCTGATAATCCCTCTCAAACCCAACAAGTTCAACAAATTCGAGTCTTAGTCAATACCAGACTTACTCTTTTAGAGCGTCTTCGGGAGTTGGCTAGTAAGGAATCCCCCAATACTCTAATTCGCTCACCAGACTTTGCCGCTCAGGTGATTGAAAGCAAGCGAGCGATGGATCGCACAAGAGCGCAAATTAATGAGTTTTTAGCACAAGAGGAACGCCTACAGGTTGAACGCGACAGGCAGTTAAACCAACAGCGACAACGAACCTGGTTGATACTGGGTTTGTCAGCAGGTATTGGCATTGGGGGTTCTGTTGTTGCCGCTTACCTGTTGAACCGTCTGAACCAAAAACTAACTGAACGCGATCGCTATCTCCAAGACAGTGAAGCACGCTACCGTCAGCTAGTAGAATTATGCCCTGATGGAATCTTTATCCAAAGTCAGGGCAAGTTTGTCTTTGTCAACCCCGCTGCTATAAAACTTTATGGTGCAACTGATCCTGAAGAACTCATCGGAAAACCGATACTAGATTTCATCCATCCAGACGATCGAGAAATTGCCAAAGAACGCATCCGACAACTTCGAGACGACAAACGTCAGGTTCCCCTCATCGAAGAAAAGTGGTTCCGGTTAGATGGAACCGTTTTCAATGCAGAAGTAACAGCTATTCCCTTCACTTATCAAAATGAACCAGCCGCTCAAGTCGTCCTGCGCGACATTACTGAGCGTAAGCTAGCAGAAAAACAACTCTATGACAGCGAAGCCAAATTTCGTGCTTTTTTGGAATCTGCTTCAGAATCAATTATTGTCACCAACGCTAAGGGCGAAATTGTTATATTCAACGCCAAAGCAGAGGAATTATTTGGATATGACCATACTGAAGTTTTAGGTCGCAGCGTTGAGTTATTGATGCCGGAACGATTTCACCACAGTCATGTTGCATATCGCCATGGCTATCGAGAACAGCCAACCAAACGCTCCATGAGCAAAACGAGAAACTTATTTGCTCGACGCAAGAATGGAACAGAGTTTCCAATTGAAGCCGGACTGAGTCCTATTCAAACAAAAGACGGTACATTTGTAATGACGTTTCTAACAGACATTACAGAGCGTAAGCAAGCAGAAGAAGAGATCAAACGACTCAATCAAAGCCTGGAACACCGTGTCCGCGAAAGTGAGACGCGATACCAGCAAATTGTTGAACTGGCTGAGGAAGGAATTTGGGTCGTAGACAATGAAGCCAAGACAACGTATGTCAATCAGGCAATGGTGAGGATGCTTGGCTACACTGAAGCCGAACTGCTGGGACGACAAATTTTTGACTTTATCTCCGAAGCCGATCGAACCTTAGCGAGGCTAAATCTAGAGCGTCGAAAATCAGGTACAGGTGACAAATATGAAATTCAACTCACAACAAAAAACGGCAACACTGTTTGGACTTATATGTCTACAAGTCCAGTACTCGATGAAAACGGGAAGATGTTATGGTCTTGTGCCTTAGTCTATGACATTACTGAACGTAAACAAGCAGATGAACAACTGCGTCAAAGTAGTGAAAGAATTAGTCTTGCGAATGCGGAGTTAGCGAGAGCAACACGGCTTAAGGATGAGTTTCTCGCGAATATGAGTCACGAATTGCGAACGCCTCTCAATGCAATTCTTGGTCTTTCGGAAGCGTTACAGGAAGAAGTGTATGGTTCTCTAACTGATAAGCAGCGCAAGTCAATGACAACCATTGAGAACAGTGGTAGACATTTGCTGGAACTTATTAATGATATTCTCGACCTCTCAAAGATTGAATCCGGCAAAATGCAGCTACAGACTGCTCCAGTTGATGTTCATGACCTCTGTGAGTCCAGCTTGACGTTTGTCAAACAGCTAGCGCATCAGAAACAGATTAAACTCAGTTCCAAGATTGCTGAGGGATTAGGTGATATAGAAGTCGATGAGCGCCGCCTCCGGCAGGTTTTAATTAATCTATTGAGCAATGCTGTGAAATTTACGCCAGAAGGTGGTGAGGTTTGCCTCGAAATTGAAGGGAATTTATCAAGTGAAACGCTGCAATTTAGTGTCATAGACACTGGAATTGGGATTGCTGCCGAAAGTATTGATAAGATGTTCAAACCGTTTGTCCAGTTAGATAGCAGTCTCTCCCGTCGTTATGCAGGCACGGGTTTGGGTTTGGCGCTGGTGCGACGGATTGTTGAGTTGCATGGTGGCAGTATTGCGTTGGAGAGTGAGTTAGGTAAGGGTAGTCGCTTCACCGTTACCCTCCCCTGGAACGAGGCAACCCAGACAGTTCAAAGCGTTCAGGAACGAGAAGAAGCGTTTGGAGAATTGCCGAATATTCACCAAGCTTTAATTGTTGAAGACTCAGAGACAGCAGCGAAGCAGGTAGCGCGTTACTTGGCAGAAATTGGTTCAGCCGCATTTATTTACTCTCAGGGTGAAGGTGCAGTCGATACAGTGAAGCGATTTGACCCGGAAGTGATTATTCTGGATTTGTTGCTACCTGGTTTGTCTGGCTGGGAAGTTCTGGCTCAATTAAAAGCGAATCCGGCAACGCAGGACATTCCAGTGTTGGTTGTCTCGGTGATGGATGAGCGATCGCGTGCTTTAGCCTTGGGAGCATCTGGGTATTTGGTTAAACCGATCTCCCGACAGCAGTTACAGTCGGCGTTGAGTAGAATTTTCTCTGAAGCTTCTCCTAAACATCTAGCTCATACGGCTTTAGTCGTGATGCCAGAACAGGAGCAACACTCACCCTTAATCCTACTGGCTGAGGACAATGAAGCAAATATTTCGACGTTGATGGATTACTTACAGATTCAGGAGTTTCGAGTAAGCTTGGCAAGAAATGGTATTGAAGCTGTCCAGATGGCAAAACAACAAAAACCAGATTTAATCCTGATGGATATTCAAATGCCAGAGATGGACGGTTTGGAGGCAACTCGCCAGATTCATGCGGATGCTGAACTCGCTTCTATTCCTATCATTGCTCTCACGGCGCTAGCCATGCCAGGAGACAGGGAACGATGTTTGGCGGCGGGTGCAAAGGATTATCTGACGAAACCCGTTAATCTCAAAACGCTGGTGAACCTCATTACACAATATATTAGTCACAGCTAAGGGGCATCTGGGCAATAGAGAACAGGCAACGGGTGATAAGTGGAGGCATTGTCTTCCCACACTTATAACCCTTGCCGGTTATGGCGCAATTATTTCAATTACTTATAGGCGTATGGATGTCTTCAACTTCCTAACGTCCTTATCTCAATTCTCTAGGTTTAGCTGATATGGATGAAAAGTATTCTGTACTGGTTGTAGATGATGAGCCACATGGGTTTGATGTTATCGAAGCGCATCTATATCGGGAGGGTTATGAATTACACTATGCTGCTAGTGGCATGGAAGCATTGAGTTCAATAGATTCCTTTGAGCCTGATGTCATCTTGCTGGATGTGATGATGCCCCAAATGGATGGTATTGAGGTTTGCCGCCTCATCAAATCCGACACCTACTGGAAACATATTCCCATCATCATGGTGACAGCACTAAGCTCTAAAGAGGATTTAGCGCGATCGCTTGATGCTGGGGCTGATGATTTTTTGACCAAACCTGTAAGTGGTATAGAACTACGCGCCCGTGTCCGCTCGATGTTACGCATCAAGCAGCAGTATGATGCTCTAGAAGCGACACTGCGCCTTAGAGAAGACCTCTCCAACATGATTGTCCATGACTTAAGAAACCCGCTCACAAGCATTCTCATGAGTGGCAGCTTACTTATGGATAGTGGTTTGAAAGGAAAAGATTTGGAGCGAGTTGAACTGATTCTTTCATCAGGGCGTCAACTCAATTCAATGATTAACGACTTGTTGATACTGGCAAAGATGCAATCTGGAAAGATGGTTCTTAATCTTGCCGAAGTTGAACTCAGCGACCTAGCAACAAAAGCTTTGTCACAATTTTCTGGTGTAGCTGCCTCAAAAAAACTTCGATTGAGAAGCCAGCTAAAAAAGCTCAATCATCCTGTCTCTGTCGATGCCAATTTGTTATATCGTGTACTCGACAACTTGCTATCCAATGCTATTAAATTCTCCCCGCCTGATAGTACAATTACCTTACAAGTGGACGACCCAAGTGATTTAGTCACTGATGGAACTGTATCCCATCAAGCAACTATTCGAGTCGCTGATGAAGGAATTGGCGTTAGCGAAGAGCTACAGCAACGTATTTTTGATAAATACGAAGTAGGAAGCCCGATAAATAGTGTTCCTCAATTTGGTCTAGGCTTAGCCTTTTGCAAAATGGTAGTTGAAGCCCACAAAGGCAGAATATTTGTAGAAGAAAATAAGCCACAAGGTTCAATTTTTACTGTAGCGATTTAAAATCAAGTTCTCCTTAAAATTTTTATTAAAATTTATATTGAAAGAGTTCTCTAGTTTCTAGTTTTCGTTAAGTCAATCAAGCGCGAACACAACCGCTTCAATAGAGGTGCTTCATGGCTAATCACCAGAAGACCAAGATTATGCTGATGTGCATAGGTTGTCACGGCTTGCCAAATCAAAGCTTGTGTATTGGCATCCAACATTGCTGTCATCTCATCCGCAATTAGATACTGAGTGCGTGGGCCTAAAGAACGAGCAACGGCAATGCGCTGCAACTCACCACCGCTTAGTTCATGAGGCCAGCGAGTGAGCCAGTTATTGTGGATGCTAAGCGCTTTAAGTAAATCATTGGAGGGAGGAAGCCCTTCATTCAGGATTTTCCCAATCCGCCAGCGAGGATTGACAGCGAGTTCCGGATTTTGGAAAATTAGCTGCACTGGAGAGTAACTCCGCTTTGGTAGAGGTTGACCATTGAGCATCACTCTCCCTTGCGTAGGGGTAAGATAGCCTGCGAGGAGCTTTCCAAGTGTTGTCTTCCCAAAGCCACTGGGGCCACTTAAACCAACAATTTCGCCGGGAGCCACTTCAATGTCAATGCCTTGTAGAATCGAAGGCTGACGGTCGTCGTAGCGAAACGAAAGATTTTCTCCTTTTAGCATGGATGTTCCTCATCAGCATGGATACACCGGACAGGAGCGCCCCTTACTTCACGAAATTGAGGACGTGATTCACAGCAAGATTCAGTAACCCAAGGACAGCGCTCTGCAAATAGACAACCAGGAGGCAAAGCATCCGGGCTAGGTTGCGTACCGGGAATGGGAATAAATTCGTTTTGTGGGAGACTGCGCCATAAAGCTTGGGTGTAGGGGTGGCGTATCGTTCCATTTGGAAAATCTTTAGCCGTCGCAATCTCCACCGTCGTTCCCGCATAGAAAACAGCGACTTTATCCGCAACTTGTAGCGCGGCTTCAATGTCGTGGGTAATTAATATTACGGCTTTACCTTCATTCGCCAATCCTCGCAGGTGGTTGAGCGTTTCCTTTACGACATCAGGGTGTAAACCAGGAGTGGGTTCGTCAGCAATAACCAATTGCGCTTTTCCCACAGCAGCCGTAGATACTAACACTCGTCGCGCCATACCCCCAGAAAGTTGGAACGGAAAGAAGCGTTTGACTACTGAGGCTAATCCATAGCGGTTGAAGGTTTGTTCAACCGCAACTTGGGTGACTTGCCCCGACAATCCACTCAATTGTGCTGCCCGATTGACTTGTGAACCCACCCGCATCAAGGGGTCAAGGTAGCCCACTGACTGAGGGATAAGAGCAATTTCTTTTCCCCGCAATGCTTCAGAACGCTCTGGAGTAAGTGGTGAGCCTTTAAATAGAATTTCACCATCGACTTGGGCATTCTTCGGCAGAATACCTAGTACCGCATGAGCGAGAAGACTCTTACCGGAACCACTCGCTCCAACAACAGCCACGACTTCACCTGAGCTTACCTCCAAATCAAGCTCGGTAATCACCGTAAGCTGTCTTTGGGTCAAGCCTTGGTCGTACATTGTGAAGGTGACGCTCAAATTTTGAACAGATAGCATTTAGGGAAGTTATGGTAAAAGGCAGAGGGCAGAGGGCTTTTATGCAGAAGGGATGCATATTGACTAGTCTTGGTTTTAGTATGAGAGCGAGAGTCAAGAGTCGCTTTGGCGAGTGCTATATGAGTATTAAACGTTATCCTTGGCTGGTTTTTGGGTCAATCAATGCCCTTATGTTTTCACCCAAAATGTCAAAGGCTTTCACAGCAATCAGTAAAGCGGCTCCCGGTAGTACCCCCAACCACCAATAGCCAGTCGATAAGTGACGCATCGACTCAGCCAGGATAATCCCGATCGCAGGTGTATGAGGCGACAAGCCAATCCCAATAAATGTAAGGGCGGCTTCATGCAAGATTGCATGGGGAAATAGGAGAATCAACCCAACGAGTAGCTGGGGAATGACGTGGGGTAGCATGTGGTGACGGGCAACCCATAAGGGCGTATGCCCTAGTTTATAGGACAGTTGAACATAGTCCGAGGTGTTGACTTGCAGCACTTCAGCACGAATAATTCTTGCCAAACTTGTCCAGTGGGTGAGGGCAACGGCGATAATTACGCCTTGAGTGCCACCACCAACGGCAAAGGCAATCATTATCAGCAAGACTAGGTGCGGCAGACTGAAGAAAACATCAATAATCCAAGTGATAACAGCGTCTACGATTCCGCCAATTGTGCCGGAAAGGATGCCAAGGATGGTGCCAATCACTGCACTGCAACCCGCAGCGAGTAAGCCAATACATAAGCTTAAGGAAAGTCCGTGCAGGGTGCGCGTCAACATATCGCGCCCCAACCAGTCAGTCCCAAAGGGGTGTGCGAAGGAAGGGGGCTGATTACGCGATCGCAAGGCTGGTACTAGTCCTGCATCCCCCAGCCATTGACTACTCAAAATTACAGCCGCTAAAAACAGTACGCACACGGCAATTGTCCATAACGTGCGCTGGCGACGATTCCCTAGTTTTAATGGTCGTTTTCGTGGAATTTTAGATGCTACAGGCTGTGGGGCAGTCAAAGGCTTCATGTTGCCGTTTTTCCAATGCGAATACGTGGGTCAACAATTTGGTAAGTGATATCTGCGATCGTGTTTCCGGTGTAGACAAAGATGGCGCTGAAAAAAACAATGCCAATCAGTAGTGGGACATCGCCGCGTAGTGCCGATTGGACTGTTGCTTGTCCTAAACCGGGGTAGGCAAATACTTGTTCCGCTAATACCGAACCACCAAACAACTCGCTAAGTGAAGCAAACTGTAAGGTAATCGCGGGTAGTGCAATATTTCTTAAGCCGTGGTGCCGAATCAAGCCCCAAGTTGTTTCGCCTTGCGCTCTGGCAAACAGGGCATAATCGCTGTTGAGAACTTCAATTAATTTCTGCCGAGTGTGCAGCGCGATGCTAGCAACTCCAATCAAGCTCAAGGTTAGGGCAGGTAGTAGTAAATGGTGGATACGCTGCCAGATTGTGACATCTTCGAGCAAAACTCCGGGAGGGGCAGCACAACAAATTGGCGTGACTCGAAGCGTAACGGAGAAGAAAATCAACAGCAACAGTGCCACCCAGAAGGTAGGACTGGAAGCTAGGGTATAGGCATAGAAGCGAATTGCTCGGTCGAGGAGTGAGCCTTCCTTAGCCCCTGCAAGGACACCTAGAATTAGACCAAAAAGACCAGAAAGTAACCAAGCGGCTGCCATCATCTGGAGCGAAGCATTGAAGCGATTAGCAATCACAGTGGTGACAGGTTGGTTGAAAATCATTGAGGTGCCAAGGTTGCCCTGGAGAAATTGCTTTAACCAGAGAAAGAAGCGGGTTGTCATTGGCTCATTTAAGCCCCAGCGTTCGGCGATTAAAGCTCGTTGCTCTGGGCTAATTTGTAAGACATCGGCTCCGATGTAGGCATTTACTGGGTCAATCGGCGAGAGACTGACTAAGACAAAGCTAAATACAGCAACGGCTGCTAGTAGTAGAATTAGCCGCAGTAGTTTCCGCAGGATAAATTGTGCAATGGATGGTAGGGCATCCCGCTTAGCGATCGCATTAGTCATTGGTCAGTTTTCATCTATTGTTGCTGGAATTCTCAATTACAAGTCCACTTCCACTGGTTGATATTGGTAGTAATCGGCCAACCGTGTCCGTGCGGCTCAATTTGGGGCTTGCCAATGTCGAGGCAATTGCTGACGAAATAGGTGTGATCTAAATTGACCAACCATGCCCAAGTTGCATCCCCTTTTGTGGTGTAACCTTTTTGTCCATCCCATTGCGCCGCTTTCCAGAATGCGATCGCTTCCGCTTCTGTTGGTGCGCCCATCGCTAAGTCAAGGGTTGTGTCTATGGCAGGATTAGCATAATACCCTGCGTTATTAAACTCTCCTTTTGCTGATGAGCTGTGATAGAGGTTATACATCTCCGTCTGGTCATGACTACCCCAACCAAAAAGAATTACGTTGCTGTGCGCCAAGGGTTCGATCTCATCCCAACTCTTTCCCTCAACATTTGCCTGGATGCCAATGGCTTTAATCATCTCAGCGGCAGATAGCGCCAAAGCTTGACGGGTACTATCACTAGCGGGATAGAGAATCGTAAACTCTGCCTTCAAGCCATTTTTTTCAACAACGCCATCCCCATTCGTGTCTTTCCATCCAGCATCCGCCAAAATTTTCTTAGCTTGCTCAGGTTGTGCGTCTTGAATATTCGCTTGTGGTTCTTCCCAAGCCAACCCAGTCACAGGACCATAAGCTGGAGAACCATATCCTTCCAACACTCCATCAACCAAGGCTTTCCGGTCGATTGCGAAGTTAACGGCTTGACGAATCGCTAAGTCGGCTGTGACATCATTGCCAACTGGATTGCCTTTAGGAGTCTTTTTCCCATCTTTCGCTGGGATGTAAGGAAACATCAATCCGCGATTATCAACACTCTTAACGTCGTACAACTTCATCCCGTCAATTTTCTGGATAGCTAAAGACTGAGGCACAGCAGCTACTTGTGCTTGTCCTGCCTTAGCTGCGGCAAAGGCAGCGTCTTCTTCCGTAAACAGGAACACCAGACGCTTGAACTGCGGTTTCTCACCATAGTAGTCAGGGTTAGCTTCAACGATTAGCTGTTGCCCCTCGTCCCACTGCACAAACTTGTAGGGGCCAGAACCCATAGGCTTACGTGCATAATTTTTGTCATGGGCGTGTTTGGGGACAATTCCTAGGGTGATGAGGCGGTTGACAAACGTACTCTGTGGCTTTTTCAGACGTAATTCAACCTCGTAATTCCCTGTAGCTACGGCTTGATCGAGTACGGTTACATCAGTCAACCCGGCACTTTTCGCCGCTTGGTTGAAGGTGTAGGCGACATCCTCTGCTGTAACTGGCTTACCGTCAGTAAACTTAGCATCCTCACGAATTTTTACCGTCCAGACTTTTTTGTCTGCACTGACGCTGTAACTTTCTGCCAAATCGTTGACAATCTGAAGATTTTCGTCGCGACGGAGTAGCGTACTCTGGAACAAAGGAGAGCCATAGCGCCCCCAACCGAGAGTCGGGTCATAGCCCTCGTCCGCCTCTCCACCAATTGCTAAGACAATTTGCTCTTTAGAACCAGAACCTGTTGACGTTGATTGATTTGACTGATTAGCCTGTGGGGAAGACCCAGATGGACCACAAGCCGCTAGTAGCTGTGCAAGTAGTAAGAATCCTAATGACCAACGCGGCATAAACACGCTTATGACTTCCTTCGTAGAGCGATCGCTTCAACGTTTTAGTAAAGCGATAAACAGAATCAGATTCAATGCCCTGTAGGGGCATCAAAAGAAATTCAACTCTGGGTTTTCGGGAATTGGGAATTGGGAATTGGCAAGAAACCTAGATGTACTCCCTGATCCGAGAATCACCCTATAGCAGTTTTAAGCGGTATGAGGTACAGCAGGGTCTGTGAAACAAGAGAGAGCTAGGAAAACAAAAAAGCTGATAGCTGACGGCTTTCTGAAGTTTATTTAATAGCATCTGTATCAGTAAAATATGGCATCGCTGAAGACTGTTTAGGCCAGCTTTTATAAATGAACATAAACAGCCAAGGCGCTGCCAAAGCGACATAAACAATACCAACCCACCAATAGGTGCGAAGTTGCGTCAAAGTATCAATAGATTCAGTTGTGCTAGAACTCCTTGAGGCTAATTCCAACCCGATTGCTGCAAGATTGTTCAGCGAATGGCAAATAATCGGGACGATGAGTGTGCGAGTCTTGATGTAAAGTAGCGCCATCATTAACCCAAACACAAACAGCCCAACAATATTCGCGTGTAGAAGTCCAAATAAAATTGACGAAATAATCAGTGCAGGTGTGATTCCCCATTTTGTTGTCCAGCGATGCAACAAGATTCCTCGAAAGAGAAATTCTTCAGTTACAGGAGCTACAACAAGAAATGTAAAAACCATCAGTAAGTTGTACAGTACAGGTGAAAAAGTTTCCGATCCAGAGTAGAACGTTTTTTGATTGAGGAGTGACTCGACTAAGCTGGGATTAAGCAATGACAAGGCGTAATAAAAAAGTTGTCCTGAACCGAGTGAAAAGAGCAAGATGGCAATGACAATGCCAAGGGTTGGTAACCAGGGATAACGATTTGGGAGTTGACCGATGAGACGCTTGAGGTCAAGTTGCAAGTAGCGTAAGCGTTTTATTGCCCAAGCTGATAGTAAAATAAACGTCAGATTGTAGATCAATGGAACAAAAATAGGGTCTTTAGGATTAAAGCGGCTAAAGCCAGCAAACAGACCAAGGACAAAGCCAACTGCTAAAGAGATTAACAAACAACTAATGATGAGGCTGCGAGCCTTGAATTTTAAAAATGGGTTCTCAGGGTTCGTTTTAGGATCAGTGTTCATCAGTTGTTGAGTGGCAATTACTTTGTAGGAGAATAGATTTTCATGAACTCATTACACAACTCAGGTGGAGTCAAAAGGGCATGAAAGTTAACAATCCATCCCTGCCGTTACGTGTAATTGTCATTATCTGTTTTATCTTGCTTTGGCTGTTGCTCACTGGCTTTGGTGCGCTACAACCTAATGCCCTTGCGGAATCGGGAACAGTATATCAGGAGCGATCGCGTCACAGTTCTGATGGCATTGGCAAATTCTACATGGGCAGAGAAATCGCTAAGGTGATGGGACATACAGAAGCACTTTGGCTAGAACGCGCCAGTCGAGAGGTGACTGAACAGCCGCAGCAAGTCGTGGAGGCGCTTGACTTAAAACCAACCCATGTTGTTGCTGATATTGGCGCGGGTACTGGCTACTTCAGCTTTCGCATGAGTCCCTTGGTACCAGAGGGGAAGGTTCTGGCGGTGGATATTCAGCCGGAGATGATTGATATCCTTAACTTCCTGAAACAGGAAAACAACATTACTAATGTTGAGCCTATTTTAGCGAGTGCCACCGACCCTAATCTACCAGATGAGAGTGTTGACTTAGCGTTGATGGTGGATGCCTACCATGAGTTTGAGTATCCGAAAGAAGTCATGGAAGGAGTTGTGAAGTCGCTTAAACCGGGTGGACGTGTAGTTCTCGTTGAGTATCGCCGTGAAAATCCCCTTATCCTCATCAAAGCGCTCCACAAGATGACGCAGAAGCAAGTGCGTAAAGAAATGCAGACGGTAGGGTTGCAATGGTTAGAAACTAAACACTTTCTACCGCAGCAGCATTTGATGGTGTTTGAGAAGCCAAAGGAACAACAAATAGCAGCAAGACAAGAGGTGTAAAGCCGTCATGAATGCAATTCGGCTAGCCAACGAGGGCGATGCCCAACAATGTTTGTCAATTTATGCTCCAATTGTGCGCGAGACACCGATTTCCTTTGAACTAACACCACCCACTGAAGAGGAATTTCGACAGCGTATCCTCAGTAATCTAGAACAGATGCCTTGGCTAGTTTGCGAAATTGACGGGGAAGTCTGGGGTTATGCCTATGCGAGTAAACATCGCCAACGTGCCGCTTATCAATGGTCTGTTGAGTCATCGGTCTATGTCAATGCCGCCTACAGAAGGAAAAGGGTGGGCAAAGCCTTATATACATCCCTGATGAAGCTGCTGCAACTGCAAGGTTTCTACAACGTCTATGCAGGAGTTACCTTACCAAACCCAGCAAGCGTTGCACTACATGAGGCTGTTGGTTTTGTGCCAGTGGGTGTCTACCGTTTGACTGGCTATAAATTTGGAACTTGGCATGATGTGGGTTGGTGGCAACTCTCACTACAACGCGATCGCGCTTCGCCTGTGCAGCCACCCTTGCTACTAAACGAGGTTCAAAATTCAGCGCACTGGCAGAAGGTGTTAAGCAGTGGACTCTCTCTACTGCAAGTTTGAGTACGTCTTACGGTGTTATTAGGGAAAAGGTTAAAGGGGAAGGGAAAAGAGACTTTTACTACCTTTCCCTTTTTCCTCCAACTTCCGAAAGCTATAGTGCATACTGACAGAATAAACAGATTAGGTGGCAATTGAACGAACCTATCAGGATGCCAATTTTCCTTGCTACCAACAAGCGCCTTAGAACAATACAACATTAATCGAAACCCTCAAATCTGGGTTGG
This sequence comes from Symplocastrum torsivum, assembly GCF_059505465.1. Taxonomy (NCBI): domain Bacteria; kingdom Bacillati; phylum Cyanobacteriota; class Cyanophyceae; order Oscillatoriales; family Microcoleaceae; genus Symplocastrum; species Symplocastrum torsivum. The sequence continues at coordinate 39,561 of NZ_JCACKQ010000135.1, forward strand.
AGGGAAAGAATGGCTAAACCAACAATTATCTGTGTGGATGATGAAAGAGTTGTACTCGTTAGTCTTAGAGATCAACTCATTCAACACTTGGGTAATGATTATGAAATTGAACTGGCAGAAAGTAGTCAGGAAGCCCTAGAGATTTGTGCCGAATTAAAAGAAGAGGACATTGAAATTCCTCTGATTATCTCTGACCAAATCATGCCAGGGATGAAAGGAGATGAACTCTTGATACAGATTCATACTCACTATCCCAAAACGTTGAAGATACTATTGACTGGACAAGCCAGTGTCGAAGCGGTAGCTAATGCCGTCAATTTTGCTAGCCTCTATCGTTACATTGCTAAGCCGTGGGACTCTACCGACCTCAATTTGACGGTTACAGAAGCTTTGCGCTGCTATGCTCAGAGGCAACAATTAGCACAAGCTAATGAAACCCTTAAAAAAATCAATACTGAACTTGAACAATTAAACACAGCCCTAGAACAAAAAGTTGCTGAACGCACTGCTGAATTAGCACAAGCTGAGGCAGAAATGCGGGGTATATTTGCTGCAATGACAGAATTAATCTTCGTTTTTGATGCCCAAGGACGACATCTAAAAATTGCTTCTAGTAATCCAGCAATGCTCTACAAACCTGCTGATACTAAAATCGGTAAAACCTTGCATGAAGTATTTGAAAAAGAGCAAGCCGATATCTTTCTGGGGTATATCCAACAAACACTAAACACTCGGCAAACTATAAACGTTGAGTACAGCCTGATCATTGAAGGGAAAGAAGTATGGTCTAGTGCTAGTATTTCACCCATTGAGGATAATGCCGTAATTTGGGTAGCGCGTGACACTACCGATCGCCATTTACTTGAGGAAAAACTACGCCAGTCTGAAGAGAAAATCCGCGCCATCTTTGAAGCGATGACTGATGTTGTAATCGTGGTTGATGAGCAAGGCGCAATCGAAGTTGCTCCAACTAACCCAAGCCGCTTGTACAATGCTGATACTGACTTAATCAGCCTCACTATTGAACAATTTTTTCTTCCAGAAACAAGCGAGACGTGGTTTAGCAAAGTTCGGCAAGCGATTGAGACACAACAGATTGTCAATTTTGACTACAGGCTACCCCTAGCAGACGAGCAGTTGTGGTTCTCTGCCAGCATCTCACCAATGCCGCACGATTCCGCAATCTGGGTAGCACGAAACATTAGCACTCGTAAGCTTGCCGAAGCGGCATTACAAGAAGCAAAAGAAGCTGCTGAAGCCGCCAACCGTGCCAAAAGCACGTTTCTTGCCAATATGAGCCATGAACTTCGCTCCCCCCTCAACGCAATTCTTGGCTTTTCACAACTCTTAACTCGCAGCCACAGCCTAAATCCTGAACAACAGGAAAATGTCAGCATCATTAACCGCAGTGGCGAACACCTGCTTACCCTAATCAACAATGTTCTAGATTTGTCCAAAATTGAAGCCGGACGAATTACCCTCAACGAAAGTAACTTTGACTTGTATCAATTACTGGATGACTTGGAAGATATGTTTCAAGTCAAAGCGGATGCACAAGATTTACAGTTGGTTGTTGAGTGCAATGCCGATGTTCCCCAATACATTCGCACTGATCAAGTCAAACTACGACAAGTTTTGATTAACTTACTCAATAATGCTCTTAAGTTTACGCAAGAAGGCGCAGTGTGGGTAAGGGTGGGAAAGGGAAATTGGGAATTGGGAATTGGGGAATCGGGAATCGGGAATGGACAAGAGAAGTCTTCAACCCCGTACTCCCTACTTTTCGAGGTTGAAGATACGGGAATAGGCATTGCTCCAGAGGAATTAGAAAGTATTTTTGAAGCCTTTGTGCAAAGCCAAGCTGGGATAGAGTCCCAAGAGGGTACTGGCTTAGGGTTATCAATTGCTCGGCAATTTGTTCAATTGATGGGGGGAGAGATTCAGATTACGAGTGAACTGGGACGCGGTACAACCTTCAAATTTGACATCAAAATCAGCATAGTCACGGCTACAGATATTATTGAAGACAAACAACCAACACGCCGTGTTGTTGCCTTAGCACCTAACCAACAGAGTTACCGTATCCTGATTGTTGATGATAAATGGAGCAATCGCCAACTGTTGCTGAGATTGCTCAATCCCCTTGGTTTTGAAACAAAAGAAGCGAGTAATGGCAAAGAAGCGATCGCAATTTGGGAACGCTTTGAACCGCACCTGATTTGGATGGATATGCGGATGCCTGTGATGGATGGCTATGAAGCGACTAAACACATTAAAGCCCATTTGAAAGGTCAGGCGACAGCAATTATTGCCCTAACAGCCAGTATCTTAGAAGAAGAACGCGCTGTTATTTTATCCGCAGGCTGTGACGATTTTGTCCGCAAGCCTTTTCGCGAAGCTGTCATCTTTGACAAAATGGCTCAATACTTAGGTGTGAGCTATGTTTATGAAGAATTATCATCTCCCTTGCAAGAAATAAAGACTGGTGCATCATTGCCGGAATCTCTCACTACAATGCCAACGGAATGGGTCAGCAAACTTTATCAAGCCGCTGATTTGATTGATAATGAACAGATTTTTCAACTTCTTGAACAAATTCCCTCAAATCATACTTTTTTACGCGAAACTCTAATCGATTGGGTTAATAGCTTTCGTTGTGACCAAATTATTCAGTTAATTGAAGATACTAACAATAAAGCCGTAGAGGATGTCTGAGAAGTGTCAAAAGTTGATTTAGATCCCCCCCAGCCCTCCTTTTTAAGGGGGGAGATCTTCTCAAAGTCCCCCTTTTTAAGGGGGACTTAGGGGGATCGCTACCGTTTAAGCGTTTCGATTATGACTTTTCAGACATCCTCTTAGCTCAAATCAACCGAAAAGCGAGAAATGAACAGTAACAAAGGAAATATTTTAATTGTTGATGACACCTTAGAAAATCTCCAGCTCTTGTCCAATACTTTATCTACACAAGGATATAAAGTTCGAGGTGCGGCTAAAGGTCAAATGGCAATTAGAACAGCACGATCATCTCCGCCCGATTTGATTTTACTTGATATCAAAATGCCAGAAATGGATGGCTATGAGGTTTGTGAACGATTGAAAGCAGATGAGCAAACTCGTGACATTCCGGTAATTTTTATCAGTGCCCTAGATGAAGTAATAGATAAAGTGCGAGCCTTTCAAGTTGGTGGCGTAGATTACATCACTAAACCTTTTCATGTTGAAGAGGTTTTAGCTCGGATTGAACACCAACTAATGATTCAGCTGCTCTCTACACAACTCCAAGAAAAACAAAATCAACTTCAAGAACAAAATAAACAGCTACAGAAAGAAATCCAAGAACGACAGAAAGCTGAACAAGCTGCCGCTGCTGCTAATCAGGCTAAAAGTGAATTTCTTGCGAATATGAGCCATGAACTCCGTACCCCTCTCAATGCCATCCTGGGGTTTACTCAATTAATGAACCGGAATTCTCAACTAACCGCTGAACAGCGTGAGTTTCTAGAAATTATTAATGGGAGTGGTGAGCATTTACTAGAATTAATTGATGATATTTTAGACTTGTCTAAAATTGAGGCAGGGCTAATTGACCTCAATCAAAAGAGCTTTGATTTATACCGTCTTCTTGACAATATTGAAGACCTTTTTCAAATTCAAACTGAACAAAAGAATTTAGATTTTATAGTTATTGTCTCCCCTAATGTTCCCCAGTACATCAGAACTGACGAACAAAAGCTACGAAGTTGCTTACTTAATCTCCTCTCAAATGCTATCAAATTTACTAACTATGGTGGTGTTACTCTTACTGTAGGCAAGAGTAAGAAATCAGAATCCTCGCTTCAGTTTTCAGTTAGCGATACAGGTCTAGGAATTGCTCCAGAAGAAATTGAGACTTTATTTGATGCCTTTGTGCAAACTTCAGCAGGTCGGGCAACTGCTGGAGGAACTGGCTTAGGTTTAGCAATTACCAAAAACTTTGTAGAGCTAATGGGAGGAGAGATTCGGGTTAGCAGTGTTTTGGGTGAGGGAACAACGTTTCAATTTACTATTAAATTATCTGAGGCTGATTTATCTCAAGTCACAAGTCAACCCCATCAGCGAGTAATTGGCTTAGAACCCGGTCGAGAAATGCATCGAATTCTTGTAGTTGATGATACTAAGGCTAACCGTTTACTGTTAGTCAAGCTGCTCGAACCCTTAAGTTTTGAAGTGCGTGAAGCGACGAATGGTTTAGAAGGACTTACTATTTGGGAAAGTTGGCAACCTCACCTGGTTTTTATGGATACACGGATGCCTGTCATGAGTGGGTTAGAGGCAATAAGACAGATACGAGCCAAGGAGAAGGCACTTATAGATTGTTGGGATACAGCAAGATATACTGAAGAATCCATATCTTCCAATAGCCAATTCCGTCAGGCTACGATTATCATTGTCGTCACAGCTAGCGTCTTTGAAGAGAAGCGAGGAGAAATTTTAGCCACTGGTGCCGACGATTTGGTGCATAAACCATTTAGTGAAGAAATAATTTTTGAAAAAATTAGTCAACATTTGGAAGTTCTATATCTTTATGAAAATCTGCATCAATCAATAACAGCACCTCGAAAATTCAATGCTGGAAGAAAACAGGATTCCTTTTTCTTAAATAAATTAGCAGAGATGCCCCCCGACTGGATAGCCAGTCTATATCAGGCAGCGAATACACTTAGGGAAGAGTCTGTTTTGGCTCTAATCGAGCAAATTCCAGAGACTTCTGCCCCTTTAGCTGAAGCTCTAAATGATTTAGCTAATGATTTTCGTTTTGATGAGATCGTCCGTTTAGCTCAATCCGTTATGGATTCATTGAATTCTAGTCGTTAAAGATTGAGGATTGATAGGATTTATGGATAATCAAGAAATAAAAATATTAATTGTCGATGACAAGTCGAGTAACCTGCACTTTTTATCCAAAATCCTAACCAACCGAGGGTATAAAGTTCAACGAGCCATTTCTGGACAGCTAGCTTTGAATGCAGCGATGGATGCTCTTCCAGATTTGATTTTGCTTGATATTATCATGCCTCAAATGGATGGCTATGAAGTTTGTCAAAAGTTGAAAGCCATCCCTCAAACCCGTGAAATTCCTGTAATTTTTTTGAGCGCTCTCCACGAAGAACTCAATAAAGTTAAAGCCTTTGCTATTGGAGGTGTAGATTACATCACCAAACCGTTTCAGGCCCAAGAAGTTCTCGCCCGTATAGAAACTCAACTCACCCTGCAAAGGCTCCCGAAGCTTCTTAAAGAGCAAAATATCCAACTGCAACAGGAAATAGAGGTTCGCAAACGAACAGAGTCCTCGCTGCGGGAGAGCGAGAGGAAATTCCGAGCTATTTTTAACAATACCTTTCAGTTTACCGGGCTACTATTACCAGACGGCACAATAATAGAAATCAACCAAACAGCATTACATTTTGGTGGGATTGGGCATGGTGATATTGCTGGCAAGCCGTTTTGGGAAGCGCGGTGGTGGACACTTTCACAAGAAACACAGAATCAATTAAAGCACGCGATCGCATCTGCTGCTCAAGGTGAGTTTGTGCGTTATGAAGTTGATGTTAGGGGTGTTGGGGATAGAGTCGCCACGGTTGACTTCTCTCTAAAACCCGTATTTGATGAAACAGGTAACGTTGTCTTGCTGATTCCAGAAGGACGAGATATCACTGAACGTAAGCAGACACTTGAACGTTTACAACTTCTAGAAAGAGCGATCGCAGCCTCGAACAATGGCATCATCATTAGTGATGCTCAAGCGCATGATAATCCAGTGATTTACGTCAATTCTGGGTTTGAGAAGATGACGGGCTACCAACGAGAGGAAGTACTCGGCACAAGCTGTCGTTTCTTGCAGGGAATAGATACTTCTCAACCCGCGATTAAAGAACTACGAGGTGCAATTGCTGAAGGTAGAGAAGGTCAATTTATTCTGCGTAACTATCGTAAAGATGGCACCCTGTTCTGGAATGAATTTTGGATTACCCCGGTTCGAGATGTAACTGGTTGCTTGACAAACTTCATTGGTGTTCAGACTGACATTACCGAACGCAAGCAAGCAGAAAACGAGCTTCAAATCGTAACTGAACGTTTAAAATCCCTGCTCATCTCCAGCCCAGCAATTATTTATAGTTGCCAACTATCGGGCGACTATAGAGCAACTTGGATCAGTGATAACGTTACCTCAGTAACGGGCTACGAGGCGAAAGAATTTCTTGAAGATTCCGGATTCTGGTTTAACCATATCCATCCAGAAGATATTGAGCGCGTCCTGGCAGAACTCTCACATCTATTTGAAAAAGGATATCACTCCCATGAATACCGCTTTTTGCACAAAGACGGCACCTATCGCTGGATCTATGATGAGCTGAAACTCGTCTATGACGAGGCAGGCAACGCAATTGAGGGTGTCGGGTATTGGGTCGATATCACCCAGCGCAAGCAGGTAGAGATTGAACTTGCGACAGCACAAGCCGAGCTTGATCGGCAAATCCAGCGAGTGTTATTGCTGAGCCATATTACTCAAGAAATTCGCTCTAGCTTGAATCCAGAGCAAGTCTTTCAAACTGCCGCCACCCAAATTGGTGAGGCTTTTGGGGTCAATCGTTGCCTGATTCATACCCACATTGAAAACCCAAGTCCTCAAATCCCTTTGGTCGCTGAGTACAAGCAACCTGAATTGGAATCAATCTTAAGCAGAGAAATCCCAGTGATGGGCAATCCTCATGCTGAGTTGATGTTAGATCGAGACTCAGCGATCGCATCTGATGATGTCATGAGCGACCCTCTCTTAGCAGCAGCAGCTCCTTTGTGTCGTCAGCTAGGTTTAAAGTCGATGCTGGTAGTCCGGACTTCCTATCAGGGGAAACCGAATGGAGCGATTGGTATTCATCAGTATGATCGCTTCCGTCACTGGACAAACGAGGAGATTGCATTATTAGAAGCAGTTGCCGCTCAAATGGGAATTGCGATCGCGCAAGCCAATCTCCTCGAACAGGAGACACAGCGACGGATTGAACTGGATCGGCAAAATCAGCAGTTACAAGCAGAAATCCGAGTTCGCCAACAAGCCGAGTCAGCACTCAAGAAAAGTGAAGAACGCTGGCAATTAGCCCTTGAAGGCAACAATGACGGGATTTGGGACTGGAACATCAGCACGAGTGATGTTTTCTTCTCTAGCCGATGGAAGGAAATGCTGGGCTATCAAGACGCTGAAATTAGTCCCCACATTGACGAATGGCAGACTCGTGTACATCCAGATGATCTTGACCGGGTGATCGACTGCTTGCAGGCTTACCTCGATAAAAAGTCTCACCAGTACCTTATTGAGTATCGCCTACGCGGTTCTGACGGCAGCTATAAATGGATTTTGGCAAGAGGACAAGCACTCTGGGATGAAGCTGGCAACCCTGTGCGAATGGTTGGTTCTCATCAAGACATTAGCGATCGCAAGCTTGCTGAAGAACTCCTGAGGTCTCAACAGCAAAAACTCTCCTTTTTAGTCCAAAATACTCCCCTTGCTGTTATTGAATGGGATACCAAGGGAGAAATCGTTTCCTGGAACCAAGCGGCTGAAGCAATATTTGGCTACAAGGCAACAGAAGCGATCGGTAAGCATGGGGGGCAACTCCTCGTCCCGAAACCTAATAGAGGGGAAATCAAGAGGCTCTACGAGCAACTTCTGACCGGGCAAGGCGGTTTTCATAGTATTACCGAAAACCTCACGGCATCCGGTCGAACGATCATCTGTGAGTGGTATAACACATTGCTGCTAGATGAGAATGGTGCCGTTATTGGACTAGCTTCCATGGCAGTGGATATCACGGAGCGTCAGCAAAGACAGTTGTTGGAGAAGACCCAGAACACAGTCCTGAAGATGGTCACACAAGGCAGATCATTGCAGGACATTTTGCTGGAATTAACTACCCAGATTGATGAACTCACACCAAAACTTTGCTCCTCAATCTGTTTAGCTTCCGAAGACGGTAAGTATTTACGTCCTTATGTCAATCCGAAGCTCCCCGAAGCTTGGGTAAAAGCGATCAATCCACTCCCTATCGGAGCAAATATCGGTTCCTGTGGCACGGCTGCTTATTTTGCCAAACCTGTAATTGTTGAAGATATCGCGACCAATCCCTTGTGGGCTGCTTTTAAAGATTGTGCCTTATCTTATGGTTTCAGAGCTTGCTGGTCTGAGCCAATTTTGTCGGATACAGGCAAGGTGCTAGGCACATTTGCCATGTATTTTACCGAAGTGCGATCGCCTGACAAACGAGAGTTGGAAGTAATTGAGTCCCTAGCAAGGCTCGCCTCCCTAATCATCCAGCGCAAGCAAGCAGAAGCAGAACTCAAAGCACAGCAGGAATTTCTGCGTCAGGTTATTGACGTTGTTCCTTCTTCTATCTTTGTGAAAGACAAACAGGGACATATACTAACCATCAACCAAGCAGGTGCCGCCATCTATGGCAAAACAGTAAAGGAAATGTTGGGCAAGCGAGATAGCGACTTTAATAGCAATCCCGCTCAGTCCAAAGAATTCCTGATGAATAATCAGGAAGTAATGACGACTCTCCAACCCAAAATCATCCCTGCCGAAGCAATTACAAACTGTTACGGTGAAAGCCGATGGTACAAGACAATTGTTAGTCCATTCATAGATACTGACGGTCAAGTCCGAGGTATTGTAGGCTCCTCAACAGACATTACCTACCTTAAGGAAACAGAGGAAGAACTACGACAAGCAAAAGAAGCCGCAGAAGTTGCAAACCGCGCCAAAAGTGCCTTCCTCGCCTCCATGAGTCATGAACTGCGAACTCCTCTCAATGCCATCCTAGGCTTTAGCCAAATACTGGCTCATAACAATTCTTTGGAACCAGAACAGCGAGAACATTTAGGAATCATTAATCGGAGTGGGGAACATTTGCTAACTCTGATTAATGACATTCTTTCAATGTCCAAAATTGAAGCAGGTCAGGTGACTTTAAATGAAAACAGCTTTGATTTTTATGGGCTACTCAACTCAATTGAAAAGATGCTGCAACTCAAAGCCCAATCTAAAGGATTGCAGCTCACCTTTTTGTGTTCTAACGATATTCCCCAATACGTTCAAACCGATGAAAGTAAACTCCGTCAAATCCTGATTAACCTGCTGGGTAACGCCATTAAATTTACTCAACAAGGTAGTGTCACACTGCGTGTGCAACTAGGGACTAGAAACTGGCGGCAAGAAAGATTTTCTAATACCTCCCCCCCTCCATCCTCCAATTCCCAATTCCCAATTCCCAATTCCCAATCCCCAATTCCCAATTCCCAATCCCTCCTCTTCGAGATCGAAGACACAGGGCAAGGTATTGCCTCATCAGAACTCGATTCCTTATTTGACCCTTTTGTGCAAACCCGGACAGGATACGAGTCTATGGAAGGAACTGGCTTGGGGTTACCCATTAGCCGAGAATTTGTCCGATTAATTGGGGGCGATATTAACGTTAGTAGTCAACCAGGTAGAGGGTCAATTTTTAGCTTCGATATCAAAGTTCGTGCAGTAAAGGTAATAGATGTAAAGGCAAGCGTTCCTCGACAGCGAGTGATCGGTTTGGTGCCAAATCAACCGATTTATCGAGTTTTGATCGTTGAGGATTCAAGAGTAAACCGCCTCCTACTTGTGAAACTACTCCAACCTTTGGGCTTTGAAGTTCGTGAAGTCGTTGATGGTCAAGAAGCTGTAGCTGTGTGGCAAAGTTGGCAACCCCATCTAATCTTGATGGATATTCAAATGCCAGTTATGGATGGCTATGAGGCAACTCAAATAATTAAGCAAATGCCAAATGGTCAAGAGACTGTCATTATTGCCCTAACTGCCAGTGCCTTTGACGAACAGCGAGAAGCCATCTTAAAAGCAGGTTGTGATGACTTCATTCGTAAACCATTCCAAGAAGAAATCCTGTTTGCAAAGATTGCTGAACACCTGGGAGTTCGTTACATCTACAGCGAAGATTCATCACTTACCTTACCCCAAAATGACTTAAAAAGTTGTTGAGTGATCTAAAATTGCTTGTAACTTTGCCTCGCTCTCTCGCAACGCTCTTTCAATCTGCTTGTACTCTGTGATATTGCGCCCTTCAGAAATTAGGAGGATGACGTTGCCGTTTTCATCTTTTACAGGCTTTATTGAGAAGTCGAGGATAGCTGTTGTCTCTCCAAAACCTGGGTGTTCAACTTCGTAACGGACAAACTCCCCTATAGCGGCGCGTGCGATCGCATCTTGTAAACGTTGCTGAGCTTCTAAGGAATACGTCCACCACGGTGTTTCCCAGAACGGATGTCCAATCACGTCCTCCGCCTGAAATTTTCCAAAGTCTAAAGCCGTCTGATTGGCTTCTAGGAGAATGCCCTGTGGTGTCAGCAGTCCAGTAAACTGAAACGACTGATTGAAGACAGCACGAAAGCGTCTTTCTTGATTTTTCTTTAGTTCCTCTTCTTCTTGTTTTCCTTGGGTAATATCTTTTGCGATCGAAAGCACGATTCGTCTTTCATCCGGTAATGTCCCTAGGGGAGCGCAACTGAAGCTCCAGATTCGGCGACTGCCGTCCTTAGTGGTAATGGTAAATTCCCCGTCTTCCAGCCGATCATTAAGTTCATATAACCCAGCAATGAACGCCCGCACAACGTCCTTGTGTTCCCCATAGGCACGTTCCGTCCATTCAGCAATCGTCGGAATTTCCTCATGGGTGTAGCCTGTCAACTCAGTCCAGACTTGGTTAGTTTGTAGAATTTCCCCATCTTCTGCATGAATGATCATTGGGAAAGGAGCATTGACAATCGCCCGACGAAATCGTTCTTCGCTCTCTTGCAGTTTCCTGCTTAACTGCTGCAACTTGATAACCTGATTGGCTAATTCGGCTTCTCGGTTCAGGCGTTCTTCTTTGAACGTTGTGTTGTAGTTTTGAAAAAATTTTTCGAGGAACGGTTCTTCCTGAAGCAGTGGAGCCAAATGTAACTGAGCGCGTTTATCGGCTTCAAAGGATAGCTCAGGATAGCTTTCTACCCACTGGTGGCAGAGTTTGACATAACTGAGAAAAGCGACTAAGTGAGCGTACATCACATCCCCCAGAAGCTGACGCAGTTGGGCACGACACTCTTGGGCTTGGGAAGGCTGAAGAAACACAAAAACTGAACAGCGCCATAGGCTTTGCTCGACAGATGAATCCGATGCGAGATCATTTGATGCATCAGAATCCGGTTTGTAGAGAGGAATTGGCTGCTGGCTAAGCGTTTCTAATTCTGTATCTAGATCTTGCGGTGTCTTTGGTGGTGGCTGTGCAATCAACTTCAGCACATCCTTACCCAGTATTCCCAACGGTCGCAACGCACAAGAATGGCAGACAATGCAGTAAGGAACCGAGCAATAGCGCGATAGGTAAGCAAACAGCGTTTCTTTGAAAATCGCTGGTAGGGGATTGTTGACATAGGCAGAGAGAGTCTGCTGCCAGAGGTTTTCCAATATATCTGGAGTGGAAAGAGCTGGCTCAAAGAAGGGAGGAAAAAAGCCAAATCGCTCTTCAATCTCTGCCTTAATTTGTGTGCTAGTTCGCATAGGTAGGAGTATATAGGCTGTAGTATTAGGTCTATGGCTAGGGCGTGTTTTCCTGCCTTCCCCGTTAAATTTAGATCCCCCCAGCTCCTCACTAAAGCTCCGACCTTAAAAAGGGGGGAGGATTCAATCAAAGTCCCCCTTTTTAAGGAGGATTTAGGAGGATATCCACTGACATAAACGAAGTCAATAAAGTTTGAAAACACGCTCTAGTTTTTATCGTTACGTTGTCATATTAAGCCACTCTCAAGCTGGATAACAGAGTGAGTTATGAGGTGATTAAAAAGAATTAAGAAAAGCCCTGCTCACTGGACAACTTTTTAAGGCAAGAGCCGCTTTACCCAGTCCCAAACTTTTACAATGAACTCTTCTATCCGAAGTATGGCAACGTCTAACCACCCTAGTAATTGCTCTAGCGGGTGCTTGACGTAGCCGACGGGTCTTGACTTTGCTTCAATCCAGTCAGGCGCTGGATCAAGATGGCTTTCTGGAGTAGGAGCGGAAGGCTTAGTAATAGCAGTGGGTTCTGCTGTTGTCTGCAAGCCATTGGGACGACGAGAATGGGCAGCAGAGAGGGAAGAGGATTTAGCTTTTTTCTGTGTAGTGTCTCTATGTCTCTCCTGAGATTGTAGAAGTGTTCCCTTTTTGCCTGTCTTAACGTCTGCCGTTCGGACAATTGATGAGGGATGTTCGCTCTGCTCTCTTGTAGTGGGTGCCGAAAGCTTTCCTGGTCTTTGCTTGGGGCTTAGGTAGCGCTTGATAGCGCCAAAAACAGAGTTTTTCGGCATCACAGGTGTTTGGCTGTTCGCCCTAGGAAGTTGTGCTTGGGAATCTGAACGCCTCTTCCCAGAAGAACGTGTAGCTGGGGTAGAGGTTTGGGTTAAATCTGGGAATTGTGAGTCATCATATAAATCGTCCCAGGTTAGCCAAGGATCAGGTTCACTGACACCTGCAAGTTCTAAGTTAGGAGGAGCGGCAACTGGAGGTAGAGAAGTAGAATTACGTCCCGATAGTTGAGGTGTTTCACCTTGGGCATTAGCAAGACTTTTCGGTTGTGCTTGGGAAGTTGTCCCTGGTAAATGGGAGCGACGTCTACCAAAAAAGTAATCAACCGCCGCGTAAATTAAAGCTTGAACCCGAAATGTATTCGTCTGAGATGCTTCTGTCGTCAGCGAGGTGTTTGGATTAAGGGAACTGATGGCAGATGAAGATGGAGTTTGAGCGATCACAATCTGGTTACTTGAGGGCACAGTGGGAGCAGAAAGTTTTCCTGGTAACCGCTTGCCGTTCAGGTAACGCTTGAGGACACCCCAAACCGACTTGTCTGGTGTCACAGATGTCTGGCTGTTGCGAGCCTCAGATAGCTGCGTTTGGGCTTCTGGAGTACTCCCAGTTACCAAAGGGACGTAAGAGATAAAATCATGCCCTGATAGTTGATGAGCTTCCGCTTGGACACGGGAATCGGTTTGAGGGAGAGTCGAGCCGCGTCTGCCAAAAAAGTAGTCAACAGCCGCATAAATTAAGGCTTGAATCCGAGAGTTGTTAGGTTGAGATGCCTCCAAAGATTCAGCATCTCCATGTGTTATGAAGGGGGTTTGTAACTGTTGACGCAGTTTTTGACTCCGTTCTCGCAGGACACTTGTCGCGCGATCGCCCAACGTTACCACGACTTCTGATCCAGGTACCAATTGGTGGGATTCTAGTTCAGCAACAGTACGATCAAGGAACGCTAAAGCTGGATGCGGTGTAATTACTGCTGAGTTAGATGCTGCTAGCGGCTTGTGACGACGGTGTTGCGGTTGACTCAGTTGGGGTGCAGGATGATAGACAAGAGTCGCTTCCTGAAAGACATTTGCTGCGATCGCAACAGGACTACTTTGCACCCACGCCATTAGATTCCAGAAAAGTCTGACAGGTAGAAAAACACGGGGTTGATCTAAGTTAGCTAGGCGTTGAGGAGTGTGACTCTTGGATGCGATCGCTAAACGCCACTGACGCAATAAATCAGCGACTTCCCAGCTAATTCTAGAGGCGAGTTTTTGTTGCTGCTGGGGTGTCAAAATATCGAGAATTTGATTTTGTACCGTAACCAGTACCAGAGTGCGCGTCTCCAACTGTGTCGCTACTCCCTGAATCATGCCACACTCATCACTGCTTGACTTAGTGGCTATTGCAGCAGTCAGTTGTTCGTTCTCTGTTGTTGGTTGTTTGTCTGTCTTAGCTAGCTCCTGAGTGCTAGTTACTGACAAAAAACTCGGTGATGATGCGAGTGACTCATCAGGTTCTGACTCAAACAGGGTATTGACTTCACAGAGTACTCGCTGAATCGGTGTATCAGCGGATAAGGTAGTCTCTTGCTTGGGCTGAGATTGAGTAAGAGCTTTGATCTGAGGAAATCCCGCTTGTGCTGCGGATGAGAGTTGACGCCCCGCCGATAAACCGCTTTGCACCGCTAGGTAGAGCGGATAAAGCAAGATTTGCGCTCCCCAGACAGCAGTGACTTTCAGATGCCGTACTGCGCGATCGCATTGAGCCGTAAACTTGATAGATTGCCGATTCAGAAAATTGAATAATCGACTTTGATAGCGACCAGAGGAGCCGGAGGACATGGGGATTATGGAGGAGGCACATTATAAATCTCTTTTTATCTTAATTGCGTTGAACCCATGTCTTGCCTTGCGCCTCTACCAAATCTTGCACCTGTGCGTCAGTCCTAATCAACTCTGGATGTCCAAACATAGCTACCTAATCCAATGCCTTTGTCTCAGCTCAAATCTGCTCTGCTAGCTGAATCGATTGAAAAATTACGTGCCTTTACTCAAGCCAACATTCAGGCATATTGGCACTGCTGCGCTGAAAACTTGCCAGTTGAAGGATGTTGTTGGTCAATTAGCGAAGGGTGTGACCCCTCCCCCAACCCCTCCCCTAAGAGGAGAGGGGTGTCTGGCTCCCCCTTCCCTGCAAGGGAAGGGGGTCGGGGGGTTAGGTCTTCCGAAGTCGCGACTACTTGTGAAGCCTCTAACTGGCTACCTGCTGAGCTAAACAGCAAAAGGTATATTACTTGGCAAGCGGGACGGCAAGTGATGTGGTTGAGTCAACGCTTGGTGATTCCCCAGGATTTACAGGGTTATCCTTTACCGGGGTTAGCATTACGGCTGGTTCTGACTTGGTGGGCAGAATCGGCTCAAATCTTTGTTAATGGACAGTTGGTGCAAGAGGGAGATTTATTTGATTCTTCCGCTAGGGTACTGCTAAGTTCTGCTGTGGTGCCGGGGGAAGAGATTGCGGTAGCCTTACGACTTGTCAGTCCGAGTCATGATATTGGCGCATTGATGCGTTCAACAGTGGTGTATGAGGCGACTGAGGACATCGACCCAGGTTTTGTTGCTGATGAATTGGCGGTATTGCAAAAGTATGTCGAAGCCTTTGAACCCGCACAACTCAATACACTTGCAGAAGCTATTGCTGAGATTAATTGGGAGACGGTATCTCAGAAGGAAGAATTTACGCGATCGCTTTCTACATTACGCCAAAATCTCCAATCTTTCCTAAACGCAAGCAACCCCTTATCCCTACTAAAACAACGCCAAATCCAAATGCTAGGTCATGCTCACCTCGACCTCGCTTGGCTATGGACAGTCAGTGAAACCTGGGAGGTTGCTCAACGCACCTTTGAATCTGTCTTGAAGTTACAGCAGGAGTTTCCTGAGCTTACATTTTGCCATTCCACACCTGCACTCTACGCCTGGATAGAACAGCATCGTCCTGACCTATTTACTGCTATCAAACAACAAATAGCCACTGGTCGTTGGGAAGTTGTCGGTGGGATGTGGGTCGAGCCAGAATTAAACCTAATCAATGGTGAATCAATTGTCCGGCAAGTACTCTACGCTCAACGTTATGTCCAAGAGAAATTTGGTGAACTGACACGGGTTGCCTGGGTACCTGATAGCTTTGGTTTCTGTTGGCAACTGCCACAAATTCTGAAACAGGGTGGGATGGAATACTTCGTCACCCAGAAACTGCACTGGAACGATACAACAAAGTTTCCCTATGGTGCTTTCTGGTGGCAGTCACCGGATGGCACCCAAATCTTTAGCCTGATGTCTCCTCCCAATACCACAGGTGTCATGGATACTAATCCTCTGACCATGACAGCCTATGCGGTTGATTGGGAAATTCAAACTCATCTGAAAGATGCTTTCTGGCTTCCTGGTGTGGGAGATCATGGTGGTGGCCCTACCCGTGATATGTTGCAGATAGCTAAACGCTGGGAGCGATCGCCTTTTTTCCCTCGCTTAGAATTTACGACGGCGTTGAGTTATTTGTCTTTGATTAGTAAACAGGAGTTAGTTGGTAACACCCAGATTGACCAACAACAAACAACTAATAACAAACAACCAACAACTAACATTCCCATTTGGAATGATGAACTGTATTTAGAATTCCATCGTGGTTGCTACACCACCCACGCTGACCAAAAGCGTTGGAATCGTCGTTGTGAAGGCTTATTGTACGAAGCAGAACTCTTTGCCTCGCTAGCAACAATGACTACTGGCTGTAGCTATCCTAAGCTTCAGTTGGAACAGGCTTGGAAAAAGGTGCTATTTAACCAGTTTCACGATATTTTACCGGGGACATCAATTCCAGAAGTATTCGTGGAGGCAAACCAAGCTTGGCAAGATGTGGAGCAAGTTGGCTTAGAGATAGTAGAAGCGTCATTAAAAGCGATCGCATCTCAAATCACTCTCCCACCCCCACCCCAACCAGACGCGCAACCTGTTGTTGTCTTTAACCCCCTTAACTGGCAGCGTTCAGAACTCATTGATATTTCCTTACCCCAGTCATCTGAGGCAACTTGGGATATTTACGACCTTTCCGGACACAAGCTACCATCCCAGCGTCGTGATGTCTCGACACTTCTGTTTTTGGCAAAGGATGTCCCTTCTATTGGGTATCGGGTTTTTTGGCTGTGTCGTGCTGATGACCAACCCCTTCAAGACGGAAGGCTTTGCGCCCCTACCTTACAGGAGAAGGAGAATTGGGTTCTAGAAAATGAACTGTTGCGGGTTGTGGTTGACCCCGATACCGGAGATTTAAGTAGCGTCTTCGATAAAGTCCATCAGCGAGAAGTACTTAGTGGTTCTGGCAATCAGTTGCAAGCCTTTGAAGATAATGGTCAATACTGGGATGCCTGGAACATCGACCCCAACTATGCTCAGCGTCCCTTACCTCCAACCCTGCTGAAATCCATCAAGTGGTTAGAACGAGGGATAGTGCGATCGCGTCTGTGTGTTGTCCGCCAGTTAGGACAATCCCAGTTTTGTCAGGAGTATGTACTAGAAGCTGAATCTCCAATTCTCAAAATTGTCACAACTGTATACTGGCAGGAACGCCATGTCTTAGTAAAAGCCGCTTTTCCCTTAAACCTGGAAGCTGACTATGCCACCTATGAGATTCCCTGCGGTGCTATCCAACGTCCAACTCGACCTAAAACTCCTGCTGAGCAAGCAAAATGGGAAGTTCCCGCCCTACGTTGGGCAGATCTCAGTGAGGGCGACTATGGTGTCAGTTTGCTCAATGATTGTAAATACGGCTATGATGCCCAACCCTCTCAGTTACGCCTAACGCTCCTACGGAGTCCCAATTGGCCTGATCCAGAAGCTGACAGGGGCATTCATCGCTTCACCTATGCCCTTTATCCTTATACTGGCAGTTGGCACTCAGCAGGTACAGTACGACGAGCTTATGAACTAAATCTACCGCTTCAGGTACTCAATAACCCTTCTGTAGGGACGTATGGCAGTACACTTCTACAACCGATTGGTCAATTGCTGAATCTCCAAGCTGAGAATCTCATCTTAATGGCTCTGAAGCTGTCAGAAGATGATGCTAATCAATGGATTCTGCGCTGTTACGAATGTTACGGTCAGTTAGCTGAATTAGCACTCAAGAGTGATTTAGATTTAGCGATCGCTCAGCCTGTCAATTTATTAGAGCAACCTGTTCAACTCCCTGAACACTCATCTAATCAGCAAGCTTTCCCACTACAGCCTTGGAAAATTGCTAGCTTCACATTGGTACCTACGGCGAACCTCAAGAGGAAGTAATTCAGACCTCCATGAATGAATAGTTAAATCAGAAACGTTTGCCTTGATGCACTAGCTACTTTACTGTTTTAGGGTGGCGAGAATCGTTAATATGCCGTTACAAGTTAAGCCAAAAGTCCATTGCTCCTTAATTTATTGAGTTTTCATCTGCCTAAAGATAGATATTGTTGTTACAGTGAAATGTACTTGGATTACTCTAACAGTTAGAGTTAATGTAAAAAGGTAAAAGCTTAGCAGCAATTGGCAGAATATTTAAAAAGCTTTCTTAAAGAAATAAGCACAAATAAATTTCTAAAAGATATGCTAAAGTTGTCTGCATAAATCAGCTAATTCTTTCTCGGTTAAGGAAGTCTTGTTGCTTCATAACAGCTTCTAAACTTAAGCAAAAATTTAAGATAAACCTCAATAGGCAGAGCGTCATTAGTTAAAATCGCCAGTTCTGATATACGTCTCTAACCTGGCAAAACTTTTAACCTACAACAATGACCTGTTAACAACGTCAACGTCTTCATAAGGCAGTTAGATTGAGCAAACTATGAGTGCAAATACAGTTTCTGTTATTATTCCTTGCTACAACGCAGCAAAGTTCTTGGAAGAAGCGATCGAGAGTGTTCTGGCGCAGACCTACCGACAGTTCGAGATCATTCTGGTCAATGACGGTTCAACCGACAATACCGAGGAGGTAGCGACCCGTTACCCAGAGGTGAGATACATTTATCAGAAGAACCAAGGCATTGCTGCTGCAC
Source organism: Symplocastrum torsivum (assembly GCF_059505465.1). Taxonomy (NCBI): domain Bacteria; kingdom Bacillati; phylum Cyanobacteriota; class Cyanophyceae; order Oscillatoriales; family Microcoleaceae; genus Symplocastrum; species Symplocastrum torsivum. The sequence continues at coordinate 58,031 of NZ_JCACKQ010000135.1, forward strand.
GCAACACGGGACTGGTTGAGAGTTGTGGTGAGTATGTGGTTTTTCACAACCCAGATGACATCATGAGGTCAAATGCACTGGAAATTGGTGTGAACAGCCTGAAAGCTCATCCTAATTGTGGCTTTGCTTTTGGTCTGTGCAAGTGCGTTAGAAACGATGGATTAGCGTTTGATTCAAGTTTAGAACCCCAGGACACGTCTTTAGACATCTATCAAGTGCTGCTGCGTGGTAGATGCTTTGTACCACCTTCGACAGTCCTCTTCCGCCATATTGTTTTTGAAGCTGTTGGTAATTTTGACCGGACGCTTGTTGTCTCAAATGACTATGACGTGTTTCTACGAGTGGCAAGAGCATTTCCAGGCTACTGCCACAATCAGGTTGTTGTTGATTATCGTCAGCACAGCAGTAACGTATCAATTAAAGGTAAACCTTCACGGATGCTGTACTATACGCTAAAGTCTCTTGGTAAACAGTGGAAGTCTGTTAAGGGAAATCAGGAGTACGAAGCCGCTTTTAGGAGTGGAAAACAGCATTGGATAAGTCTTTTTGGTTCCGGCATGGCGTATGAAGTTGCTGCCAATCTCAAAGCACAGAAATTCGCCTCTGCTGCACAAGTCATGGGTTTCCTGTTACGGTACTACCCTCAGGGTTTGGTCAAGTATGCTATTGAGCGGTGGTTCAAGTTGTGGTCAAAGCTTTTAGTGACCAGTTCAGCAAGCTAAGGAACATCAAGCGAAGCTAAATAGACGATGCTAACAGGGTTCTAGCGAACCAGATAGCATCGCCATAAAGTGCTTTTGGAGATGGCTGAACCATGCTCGTGCCCAGCAACTTTTAGCTGAACTCATTTTTCAGATAACCTAAATAAGGCACTAGAAAAAGCTTAGTCTTCGTGATCTTCAAAAGGATCATCCAATTGGGCAGAAGGTGGCCCAAAAGCCGTGTAAATTGAGAAGCCAGTGATAGCGATAACAAAAGCAGCGATAGATATACTAAGAACTGTTGCGGGTTCCATGATTTAGATAAATTATGAGTCCTATTCCTCTATAATATTACGGAACGTTACAAAAAATCTATTGAGATTAATCATAGGTGACCCATGGCACAACGGACGCGGCTAGGAGAAATCCTCAAACCTCTAAACTCGGAGTATGGTAAGGTGGCTCCAGGTTGGGGGACTACGCCATTGATGGCAGTCTTCATGCTGTTATTCTTCGTCTTTTTGTTGATTATTTTGCAGCTCTACAATTCCTCTCTGCTGCTTGAGGGCATCAATGTTGACTGGAGAAGCTTAGGTCAGTAGTCTACTAGCTTCACGCCTTCAATCACAATCAAGATTTAACATCCCGGCTTGTCCGGGTTTTTTGTAGGTCATAATACGGAAGACTAAGACTCTTCCCTTGAGACAGCACAGGAGGTCATCACATGAATGTTTTTGGTATTGGTTTGCCGGAGATGGCACTAATTATGGTTATTGCCTTATTGGTATTTGGTCCCAAAAAGTTGCCAGAAATTGGTCGGAGTATGGGCAAAGCTATTCGAGGCTTTCAAGATGCCTCCAAAGAGTTTGAAGCTGAGTTCAAGCATGAGGCTCAGCAGATAGAGCAAGCGGTAAAGACACCAGCACTACCTGAATCTAAGAAAACTGTCACTCAAGAAACTGCCGCTGCTGAATCGAATAATCACGCAGCTACTTGATCTCAACGAAAATTCAAATCTGCTATGATTGCTTTTTTAGCCCGCTCAGGCGGGCTTTAAACGTTTTCTAGTTTGGAGACAAGGTTTTCTTTCTCCAGGGTGGCTTTAGCTATTTTCCAGATTAGGTCACCAGCAAGTGTTGATTTTCAACCGCCTCTATCTACTTTTCAAATGTATTGAGGAACATATCAATAGGGGCACCCTGTTCAATTTGCTGTTGTGACACACTGGAAGAATTTGAAAACTGACCAAACACCTTGTGGTTGGCAGTAAGTCCCTTATCGAAACCAAGCTAACCGTTGCTTCAAGTCGTTTTAAGACTCTGGCTTTCCATTCTTTTGACCGGAAGGAGCCTCAAACTTGTAACCAACACCCCGAACAGTTTGAATAAGTGACGGCTGACTAGAGTCAAGTTCAATTTTTTTGCGAATTTGACCGATATGCACGTCAACGACTCGTTGGTCTCCGACATAGTCATACTCCCAGACTTCCTGGATTAGCTCAGAGCGACGCAGTACCCGACCGGGATGACAAGCTAGAAAATGCAGTAGGTCAAATTCTAGAGCGGTTAAAGGGACAATTTCGTCGTTGAGAGTCACCTCTCGGCGTCCGGGATCGATAACTAACTGGTTGAAGACGAGACGTTGTTGTTCAGTCGCCGTAACTTCCCGCTTGCGTTTTAAAATTGCCCCGACTCGGTTTTCCAGTTCTTGTAAATCGAAAGGCTTCGTAAGGTAGTCATCACCACCGAGTTTAAAGCCTTTGTCTTTGTCAGCAGCATCTGCCCTACTGGTAAGAAACAGAACAAAGACATCGGTACGACTTTGCATCTCTTGACATAGGGTATAGCCAAGAGCATCAGGCAAATTCACATCTAGAATTACTAGATCGGGATTGAATTGCCCAAACAGTGCAAGAGCCGTCTTCCCATCATGAGCAGACTGCATTTGGTAGTTCTTCTGGCTTAAAAAGCGAAGAATTAAATTTCGGATTGCCGGGTCGTCATCCACGACAAGAATCTTGGCGGAGGACATGGTCATAACTTTCCACGGAGAACAGGGTTCAGGGATCAACACGCAGGACTTTTTACACCAATGGTGTAATGAGCATTTTAGACAATTATCGTCGTAGAATTAAGGGATGCCAATAGCTTTTGACATCATACCGAAGTTGCATAGTAAAGAAACTTAGCAAGAGCATGAGCAATGAAGGCAGTTGATGAATTGTTTTTCACTGATTGAATGTGTGTGTCGGGATAGAGTGCGCTTGTATTTGGGGATCAGGCTAAACTAGCTTGCAGGGGGGGGCATGACACTCGATAAGGTCTAACTGTTACCCTGTTGGTAGGAAAAGAATTATTGAGCGTTATCGGTGCCTTATATATTAATCCAGTGTAGAGTTGCTGTTATACGAGTGAAAAGAAGGGATGTCTCGGAGGTTTTGAATGAGTGATCAAAATCCCTACGAAAAGCTTGGGGTTACGGAAGACGCTTCTTTTGATGAAATTCAGGATGCTAAAGGGCGCTTGATACAGCAGCATCGTGGTGATCAAAAGCTTGTAGAGTCTGTCGAGGCTGCCTATGATGCAATCATCATGGATCGTCTCAGAATGCGCCAAGAAGGGAAAATCAAGGTTCCTGAACGTATTCGCTTTCCGGAAAAGCTGTCTCCAGCACCACCGACTTTTCCCCAAGCGCCAGCCAATCGCTCTCCTGCATGGCTGCAAAGACTGCTAGATACCCCGTCTCCGGGAGAACTGCTCGGACCCGCTATTGCGTTTTCGGTGTTGGGTGCTTTAACTATTTTTTATCCGGCTCCGGATGAATCAATCCTACCGTTAGCTCTAGCGTTGGGCTTCGGCTGTAATATTTACTTTCTCAATCGCAAGGAACAGCAATTTGGTCGTGCAGTGTTGTTGACACTGGCAGGTTTGCTTATAGGGGTCGGGTTGGGAACGTTGCTGGGTGGTCTAATTGAGTCACAAATTGCTAGCTTCGGTTTGGCAACAGAGAAATTTGCTACGTTGGTATCATTTTTCGTTCTCTGGCTGATTAGTAGCTTCCTCCGCTGAAATACGTCTTCACCCGTTAAGTGTGTTCCTAGCTTCATCAATCGAGATAGATGATGAATGAGCAAAAGCTGAAATACGTCTTCACCCGTTAAGTGTGTTCCTAGACTGAACACTGGCAAGTGTTGCCTATTGTTTGTCGGCTGTTGCAACTGACGACTGACAAAACGTTGCTATGACTTGGAGGTAATCCGGCTCGTCTCATCAAAGTCCGTAAGCACTTTTAACATTGAGCAATAAATATTAATTTTTATTTGGCTTCACCCAAGGGGAAGCTACCTCGCTTCATCTGCTCTCGTTCAATCGCTTCAAACAAAGCCCGAAAATTCCCTTCTCCAAATCCTTCGGCTTCCTGGCGGCGTTCTATCAGTTCAAAGAAAAAGGTAGGCTGCTCAAAAATCGGTTGAGTGAAGGTCTGAAGTAGCAAGGCACGTCTTGATTTATCCTGCCAATCTACCAGAATTTCTTGGGCAGCAATTTCCTCGAATTCTGCTGCCGATAAGGGAAGTCCAGGATAGTTCAGCCGTAGCTGGGTGTAGTAGGTAGGAGGAATAGAGAGAAAAGATAAGCCTAGATTACGGAGTTGTGCGATCGCTTGTACAATCTGAGGGGTTTCTAAAGCAATGTGTTGGATACCTGGCCCCTGGTTGACATCCAGAAACTCCTGAATTTGAGAATTCGCTGATGCTGGTTCATTGATAGGAAGTTGCAAACCACTTTTGGGGTGAACCATCACCTGAGAGCGAAGTCCTGAATTATCCGTTTGAATTGTAAACCGCTGCTGCCGTCGGAATCCCAAAACATTTTCATACCAATCAAGAGCAAGTTCTAGGTCACCAGCACCAACATTTAACACAACGTGATCGATACCAGCAAATAGTTCAGAGTTCCTGATCAACTGTGAGGGTAATCTTTCTGGAGTTGCCTTTGGCTCAGTAGAGGGGAAAGATTTAGTGGTAAATTCTGAGGCGAGAAATGCTGGTAACAAAGGAGTATTGCCAATACGCTCAGTTAGCGTATGACTCAAGGAACCCCAAGCCGCAATTTTCGCCCATTTCCAGCCGCCTTGAGCAAGCAACTGCTGTTGAACAGGTTCTAAGACTTTTGCCCCGTTAGCAACAGCCTTCTCCATCAAACCTTCCAAATCTGAAACAGCAAAGGCAATATCAGCAACACCGGGAGGATGGAGACGTAAAAACTGGGCAACGGGACTTTCTGAGGTAAGAGGGGAAGATAGAACGATGTAAACTACATTACTTTTTACTGCTGTTGTGAGAGTATGGCGGCTTACACTAGATGCCAAGGCTTGAAAGCCCATGTGCTGCATAAACCAGTCGCGGGAGGCGCTGGCATCTTCTACATAGAAGTGAATGTGATCAATTTTCATGCCTTATTCCATCCAAGGGCTTGCCTGCTTGTCAATTTTGCCGTTTTTTGAAGATTTACAGGTCATTCCCAAGAAAGAAGGAACTTTGTTCCCCCTACGCACTACCCAAAGCTTGAGTGAGGACATGCTACACAAACGCTATCGTCACATGAGAAAAATAACAGGAGTTACGCAGTTAATCGTAAAAGCCTGATTCTCTCTTAACGACTTTATCCGGCATTTTATTTTACATTTCTTTACTACTTACTCATCTTATGCATAAATGACCAGGAGTTACGCAGTTAATCAGTGAAAGCCTGATTTTGCCGTAGGCTTGGCAATGCCAAGCCCTACAGGGTATTGAAGTGCGTCAGTCCTGTTCAATTAAATGCAAGAGTAGCTAATTTTTAACAAACGCTTGTACTCGTTCCATAACCTGCCACAAGGACGCTACCATCTCTTTTGCCCCATCCAATGACTGTTGTCGTGCCATTCCCTCTAGTTCTTTTGCGATCGCAGACATTGCCGGAACACCGATATTAGCAGCGGAACCTTTGAGACGATGAGCGTAATGTTCAACGAGAGGAGAATCGATCTCTAAAATTGCACGTTCTAGTGCCTCTAAATCTTTAGGTGTTGTCTCTAGAAAAATCTGTAGAAGTCGCTGTTGGATGGCAACTTTGCCGCGAGATATTCTCTCTAAACGCGCTAAATCAATGGGAGGAGAAGAATCTTGTCGGTCAATTACATCTTGGCTTGCATCTAAGAGTTCACTCGGATGAGTCGCCTGTTCCTCATTACTAGTTCCGCCTTCCACTGGCGACGGTAGCCAACGCTGAATTACCTTAGCTAAATCTTCCTGTTCAAGCGGCTTACTGAGATAGTCATCCATGCCTACCTCCAAACATTTATCACGATCAGCCAACATTGCATTAGCTGTTAGGGCAATCACAACTGTATGTCGTTTATTTCCTTCTTGGTGACGTAGTTCTTGGGTTGTTGTGTAGCCGTCCATAACAGGCATTTGGCAGTCCATTAGCACCAGATCATAATCTTGCTTCTTGAGCAACTCTAAGGCTTCCACACCATTAGTTACACAATCAGCCTCATAACCTAGCATTTGCAATTGGTTCAAAATTACCGCTTGATTAATTGAATTGTCTTCTGCCACCAAAATTTTTAGATTCTCTTTGCCAGTAGATTTATGGTTAACGACGGCTAATTCCTGGGGCTTACACTCTAAAATTTTGGCTCTCTGGAATTCGGATATAGGCGTAGCAGCTACCTGTTTATCAAACTCGATTTGGAACCAAAAGGTTGAACCTTTGTCAACCACACTTTCAGCTCCAATCTGCCCTTCCATGAGTGACACAAGCTGTTGACAAATGGCTAATCCTAAACCAGTACCTCCATACTCCCGGCTAGTTGAAGCATCGACTTGGGAAAAAGATTGAAAGAGTTTTTGCATTCCCTCCTCAGGAATGCCAATACCAGTATCAATAATAGCGAAATGAATAATAGATGTTTTATCGGTTTCTGCTTGTAATGTAGTTTTTATCTTAACGTTTCCTGTAAGGGTAAACTTAATAGCATTACTCAGAAGATTTAACAATATTTGGCGCAATCGCCCTGAGTCACCTTGTAGTTTTTTTGGTAATTGATCATCAAACTCTATAATTAGTTCTATCTCTTTAGCATCGGCTTGAGGCGTGAGTAAATCCACGACTTCTTCAATACATTTATAAAGGTCAAACTCTAGTATTTCTAAGTGCATTTCTCCGGCTTCAAGTTTCGAGAAGTCGAGAATGTCATTAATGATACTGAGCAAATGCTTAGCACTTGTGCGGATGGTTTGGGCGTATTCGAGTTGTTGGGTGCTGAGGTCTGTTTGCAGGAGTAAGCCAGCCATCCCTAGTACCCCATTCATGGGAGTACGAATTTCATGGCTCATATTTGCCAAAAATTGCGACTTGATCTGCGCTGCTTCTAGGGCAGCTTCTCTTGCTTTTACCAAGTCATCTATGCGGTCATCAACGATAATAATGCCACCAATTTGATTATCCGAGGTATACCAAGGTTGAACAGCCCAACGAGAGTAGAAAACTGAGCCATCTTTTCGTTCCCATTTATCTTCAGAACGAGATACAAATTGTCCTTGTAAACCTTGGCGATGGGCAACTTTCCACTCTTCTTTTAGGTCTGGGAAAATATCATAATGACACTGCCCTAAGACGGATTGATTTTCTACTCCTAAATCAGTTAGCCACTTGTGACTGTAGGCGAGATAGCACATGTGCGTATCAAACATCGCTATGGCTATCGGTGCATTTTTAATCACTTGTCGCAGTTGTTCGCGTTCTCGTTCTACAGTAAGTTCGGCTTGCTTACGTTCGGTAATGTCTACCCCCATACCCCATCCTGCCCAACCTGGAATTGGAAAGTGATCGCTAATATTTGACCAGACTACTGTTTTGAGGCTACCGTCTTTACAAGGGATTTCCCATTCGCGATCGCGGTAGTTATTTTCTTGAGATTCTACTTCTACAATTGCGGCACTACTTTCTCCTGTTGGATCACGACTCTCTAAACGATATCCCCTTCGTCCTTTCTCCCCCACCCCTCCATAAAACAATTCTCTAGCTTGGGGAAGTGCAGTAATTTCCTCTTTGGTATATCCTGTAACTCTTTCACATTCACGATTCCAGACGATGATGTTGCCGTTTGTGTCAAACGCTGCCATCATCACTGGCATATTCTCTAGTACGGTGCGGAGACGTTGTTCACTTTCTTGGATAACATTAGAGGCTTCATCTCTTTGCAACTGGTTAATATAAGCTTTGGAATGGTAGCGAATACGGGCAACAAGTTCAACTTGCTCAGGCAATTTCACTAAGTAATCATTAGCCCCCGCAGCAAAGGCTTCGGCTTTTAAATTTGCCTCTTCCTTGGCTGATAGGACAATCATTGGAATCTCGCGGGTTGCTGCATTCGCTCGAAAGAAACGCAGTAATAGTAATCCATCAATTTCAGGCATGACTAAATCTTGTAGGATTACTGTTGGTGCAATCTCTGTTGCCTGTTGAACAGCTTGAATTGGATCACTACAGTAGTGGAAAATAATATCCTCTTCAGTGGCTAACATCCGGCGCACCGCCTCCCCAATTAGAGGCTGATCATCAATGAGTAAGACCGTAATTGGGTGTTCCTTTAAAAATGAATGGGGTAGGGTCGCCATATCAACACAAATATTAAGGATTAAACGTTGAAAATAAATAGCTGGATGATACTATTAATTAGTCTATTAATTTTGATCAATTTTCTTCCATCCAGGATTTAGACTTTAATATCTGAAGTTTTTTTGACAAGAGCAGAAGCGATCGCCTCAACTGGCAAAACCTCCGTGACTGCCCCCAACTCCACCGCTGCTTTTGGCATTCCATAAACGACACAACTACTCTGATTTTGGGCAATCGTATGCCAACCCGCAGAGCGCAACAAGCCTAAACCCATAGCACCATCTCGTCCCATACCCGTCAGCAGTACCCCGACTCCCTTTCCTCGCCAGTGCTTAGCCGCGCTTTTGAAAAAGACATCCACTGAGGGACGGTAAGCATAATTACGGGGTTCTTTAATGTAGTTGAGCGTTAGATCGGGCTGCAAAACTAGGTGGTCGTTGGTTCTAGCTACCAACACTTTACCGACCTCCGGCTGACAAAGCGCCATAGCCACTTGAACAGGTAAGGCAGATTGAGCATTTAACCATTCCGCTAATCCCGGCGCAAATTGCTCATCAACGTGCTGAATAATGACAACAGCCGCAGGAAAATCTTTGCTAAGGCGAGTAAGGATAGCTGCGATCGCTTGGGGGCCACCTGTAGAAGCGCCAATCACTACTAGAGGAGGGCTTCGTTTGGGTTGAGAACTGTATTCCAACATCGATCGCCTTTGAGACGACCTTGCTGGTGATTTGCCAATCAATTTGCTGATTGTGGCAATTTTCGCTAGCAAACTCGCCCCACCTTCAGGGTAGCCGCTAGTCCCCAAAATAGGAGTATTGACTACATCTAGCGCCCCATACCCCATCGCTTCAAACACTTTAGACGAATGACCCATCACTGTAGAAGTCACAATTAAAATCGCGCAGGGAGAATGACTCATAATCCGGCGTGTCGCCTCAACCCCATCCATCACTGGCATAATCAAATCCATCAAAATTAAGTCTGGGGTATCTTTGGCGCATTTCATGACAGCTTGCGCCCCATCACGGGCACTCCAAGCAATTACATAGTTTGGAACAGTCCTTATGATGCGCCGCAGGGCTTCTGTGGCGATTAATGTATCGTTAACAATAGCAATTCGCATTATTAGTTGTTGGTTCTTTGTTATTGGTTGTTTGTTGTTGGTTGGAAGCTTTGTCAAGAGATTCTAGATAAGCGTTTAGTTTGGGTGACAGATTATCAATAGTTTGTTTGGGTGTGTTTACTTGTTCATTAGTAGCGATTCTCGTATCAGTGAGGTACATCTTACTTTCTTGCTTATTCCCAATTCCCAATTCCCAATTCCCGAAAACCCAGAATCTTGTACATCATCCTTTAGGATAACCGCTATATCAATAACCCTTGCTAACAACAAACAACAAACAACTAATCACTAACCTTACCAATTAAATCAATTACAGCTTCCAACAGTGTATCATCGTGAAAACTGCTCTTTGCCAAATAATAATTTGCTCCGACATCTAGTCCTCTAATAAAGTCTTCTTCACGGTCTTTATAGGAAACAATAATTACAGGTAATGAATTAAGACTAGAATTTTGTTTAATCTGACTGACTAGTTCAATGCCATTCATCCGTGGCATATCAATATCCGTAATTACTAAGTCATAATGATTTATGCGAATGGCATTCCAGGCATCCATGCCGTTAACGGCTACTTCAACTTTATATCCTTGATTTTCTAAGAGCTTGCGTTCAACCTCTCGTACCGTAATTGAGTCATCAACAACTAGAATACGAAGGGGTTGTTTGGGTTGAGTCGTAGAAGTTTGTGCAATCTTACTAAGCTCTTTAGCTGCTAGCAGTTTATCAATGGAACGTACTAAATCATCAATATCCACAATTAAGACAATAGAACCGTCTTCCATTAAAGCTGCTGCATTAATATCCTGTACTTTTCCTAGACGGGAGTCTAAAGGTCTAACAACTAAATCTTGGGCACCTAAAAATCGATCGACAACTACACCATAACGGTTTGACCGAGGCGATCGCGATATGGCTAGCACTTCGTTGTCACTATCGTGGTTGTTTCCGGCAGAGGTTGCCACTGAGTAAGGTTGTACACTATCGCTAATTACAACAACCGGAAAAACCTCTAGTTTTGCTTGCTCTGAATTTATAGTTAAATCTAAAACCTGATGAGCAGTAATTAAGCCAATATTTTGCTCATCAATTCTTGTAAACTGACAATTCTCAACCGTAAAGATATCCGTTTGAGGAACCATTAAAAGGCGATCAATTCGTGTCAGTGGGAAAGCATAAGCTTCTCCTGATATTTCCACAACTAAGGTACGGATAACAGATAACGTCAGTGGTAATTGTAAGTAAAAGCTCATGCCCATTGAGGCACCCGATGTCGCTCGCAGGACACCACCTACCTGTTGCACCATACTTTGAACGATATCTAAACCCACACCACGCCCAGAAATTTCTGTGATTGTGTTAGCTGTTGAGAATCCTGGTAGAAACAAAAAATCTATGAGTTCGGCTTCTGTGAGCTGTTCAGCTATCTTGGCACTCACCATTCCCTTACTTACAACTTTTTGGCGTAGCTGTTCTAAGTTCGCCCCTCGACCATCATCAGAAGCTGTGATTAATAACATCCCAGCTTGATGCCTTGCTTCAAGGCGGATGGTTCCCGTTTCAGGTTTTCCTAGACGCGATCGCTCTTCAGGTGACTCAACACCATGATCGATCGCATTACGCAAGATATGAGTCAGTGGAGCCTCTAATTTTTCTAAAATATCCCGGTCTATCTGCGTCGATTTACCCAAGATTTCAAAATTAATTTGCTTGCCGAGTTGTCTCGCTAAATCCCGAACCATCCGAGGAAATCCCTCAACCCCATCGGCAAACGGCCGCATTTGGGTAGCGATGACTTCACGATACAGTCGATCTGAAAGATTGGCAGAACGACGTGCAAAAAGTTCTAATTCATTCAGGCGTTCTGTCAGAAGCTGATAGCATTCATTAGCCTTTTGGTGAGTTGCATTAAGCTGTGAATCAAGGCGTTGATTAAGTGGTAAATCTGCCAACATCACCTGAAGCTTTTCCACGTCCTTCGATAGTGAGTTTTGATGCCGCCTGAGTTTCTGCAAGGAATCTCTAAAAGGTAGCAACCAGTTGGCCTCGACTAAAGATTCACCCGCCAAACCCATGAGGCGGTTTAAGTTTTCTCCACTGACTCGTACTCCTCGATCTGTGCTATGAGAGGATTTAGAGTTTGGGACGTGAGGATCGGCAGTTTCCTCCAACCTTAAGTAACGTCCAGGACGTTGGACTGGGGATTGTTCCTCTGGTGCTGAGTGTTGAGTACTGAGTGCGGAGGACTTCTCTTCTATCGAAGCTGGCTTTTGTTGAACAGTTATCCCTTGTCCTGAACGCTGATTTTCATCCGTCTCTACAACTTTGCTTGCCTGGACAAGCATCGCCTGAATCACAGCGACTACAATTTCAACTTCGGCTTGCTGTGCGGATAACCAATTCTCCGAATCGGTATCGGGAACTTGAGCGATGCGAAGAAGTAAATCAACCCCTTGCAACAAACTATCAATTTGATCTGATGAAAGAGCAATGCTTCCTTGTTGAGCGGCGACAAAGCAGTCTTCCATGACATGAGCGACTTTCACCGCTGGTTCAACTTGAACAATTCGAGCTGCACCCTTGATTGAATGAGCCGCACGCATCAGAGCGCTAAGGGCTTCCGTCGGATCGGGCTGGGTTTCTAGTGCCAAAAGGTTGTCATTTAGTGTCGCCGCTTGTGTTTCCACCTCCATGCGGAATAAATCCAGCATGGAGAAATTGCTTAAATCCTGATTTGTCATGCTCACAAGAGTTTCTTGTTGAGAGTGTAAAACAATAACTCATCGTCTAGGTAACTCACACTTGTGTTCTGCCAGTTGATGATGGCAGTGGTGTAAGTACCTGTGGTTTTAGAAACAGTTGCAGGGACATTTTGTAATTCATCTAAGTGAATGCGGTGAACTCCATACATCTCATCAACTGGAAACACCCAGCGATCGCCTTCTTTTTCGACTACAACCATCCGTTGATAGATAATGGGGCTAATCGTCTGACTAGAGGCAGTCGCTTCTAGTCCCAGAAATTCAGTTAGGGAAATGCAAATATGAATTTCGCCCCGGATGCTGACAACACCGAGAAGAACGTTGTTGCTACGGTGCGGTAGGGTATGGATCGGTGAGGGTTCTGTGATTTCTGTGATCGTATAGGTGGGGAGAGCTAACCATTCTCCTTTTAGGCGAAAGATGCCTATAGAGATTGTATTCACTGCCTGTTCGTCCTTTTCCTGGGCGAGTGAGTGAGTTAACTCATCCCGATAGCCTGCTGGCGCTTCACGTTCAAGTAGTCCACGTCCGGCAGTGGCATAGACTGGACAGTTGTGACAATGAGAATGGGCTAGGAGTTCTGGACAATTGCGATCGCCCCAAACCCCAATTTGATTCCAGCAATCAGGGTTCATTGGTTGTTGGTTGTTGGTTGTTAGTTGTTAGTTGTTAGTTATTTTTTGTTGAATGAAAGTCTACCTACTTAGCCGCTAAAAACGACTATCTATTATCTGATTACTAACTTTAAAGCTTGATGTTTCTTGGCGTAAGTTTTGGGCAGCATCATCGAGTTGCTCAAGGGCGTTATTTGTCTCACGTAAGGCATCAGCTGTTTGTAATGAAGCTTCTCTTAGTTGAATCATTGCTTCACTTATTTGTTGTGCGCTTTGAGACTGTGTATTCATACCCTGACCAACGAGTTCAAAACGTGGAGTTAAGGACTGTACTTGCTCGATAATCTGTCCAAGCTGTGAACCAATATTTCCTACATCCTCAACGCCTCGTTGAACTTCTTTCGTGAATTTATCCATTTCCATCACCCCTGTGGAAACGGCTGATTGCATTTCCTTAACCATGCTCTCGATATCTAGAGTAGCCACTGCTGTCTGGTCAGCAAGTCGGCGAATTTCTCTAGCAACAACAGCAAATCCTAAGCCATATTCTCTAGCTTTTTCCGCTTCAATCGCTGCATTCAGTGAGAGCAAGTTGGTTTGATCGGCTACTTTGGTGATAGTTATAACAATGCTGTTGATATTATTGGCTTTCTCACTAATTACACCCAATCTTGCAGAGATAGATGTAGTCGCTTCTGCAAGTCTACGCATTGTTGATTGCATCCGGATTAAGTCTTTTTGTCCTTGACTAGCTGCATTAGCAGTAGATTGTGAGAGGTCAGTTACCTCATCCATCGTTTTCACAAGTTCATCGGAATTTATTGCAATCTCACGCGCTGTGGCAACAACTTCATTGGTTGAAGCAAGCTGTTCCGTGATTGCTGCTTCTAGTTCCTTACCACTAGCTGCAATTTGGGTAGTAGACGTGGTGATTTGAATACCAGACTGCTGCACTTGGCGAATTAATGAATTCAAGTTTTGCGTCATGACATGAAAGGCAGCTAGCAATTTTCCGATCTCATCTCGTTCGCTAGCCAACTCGACTTGGCTTGTCAGGTCACCTTCTGAGATTCTTTCAGCAACTTCCACTACTCCTGTAATTTTTTTACCTAATGGTCTAGCAATGGTATTGCTAAAGTAAATTCCAAAAAGTATAGCTGTCAGAGGACCAATCAATATACCAAGGATTACCCAGAATGTAATTTGACTAACATCTTGAAACGCTAATTTCCTTGCTCTTATTCCTAGGTTTTGATTAAGGTTAATTAATTCATCAAGTGAGGCTTTGACAGCGTTATATGCCGGCTCTTTCTGAATAATGGTTTGATCGACCATCCGTTCAGCAAGTTGGCTTGCTGCTGCTGCCGCTGCAAATTCTGGAGAATTTTCTTGCTCTTGAGTTAGCAAATCAATTTGTGTTTTAAAAGGGTTAACGGTTCTAGAGCGCTCAAATTCAGTATTTAGTTGCCGAAACTCTTCCGAGGTTTGCTGCCAACGCTCCCAATTTCGCAGAAAGCTTTTGTAGAGTCGATCTTCTTCGGAACTGCGGGGAAGCACTTCGTAGGATTCAAAATTTGTGTTAACTTCCTGTTGAGCTTTCTCAATTGCAGCAGTTAAAGCGTCTCTTTGCTCTCGCTCTAAGCGAGTATTGAGCAATCCTCGTTCAGCTGATTGGATTTCTGTTTGTCCGCTATCAATACGCAATAAGGTGATCGCGCTTGGCATTGCATTGTCTCCAATTGCCTGGATGTGCCTAGTCAGCCGAGAAGTCCCACTCCAACCGATTAAAGCAACAATTAATACAATCAGACCCATAAATAGGAAGGCACTGAACATTTGCCTTTGTAAGGTCATTCCTTGAAACATTTTGTCTACTGCCTGTTATCTTCTTTGACGCTAATGATTAACTTTAATAATCATCCAATTATTTCAGTCGTCGAATTCTTTGTCGTAGGATTGCAGCACCTTTGGTATCTCCTTGGTGTTCTTTGAGTAAGGCTAGAAGGATGAGTGCTTCATAGCAATTAGGTTTTAGGTAAATCGCTTTTTGCAAACACTCAAGCGCTTGCGTCTGATTACCTGCTGCCTGACGTACCTGTCCTAAGAGTAGATAAGCCTCGGCACTGGTACGGTTTTGACTCAGGTAAGTTTCGCATAGCGCGGCAGCTTCATTCAACTGCCCTTGATCGGCTAAAATCTTTGCTCTTTCTAGTGTTGGTTGTTGGTTACCTGTGGTTACAGATGTCTGAGAATTCGTAGGGTTTTTCGGTTCAAGTGCGACATCTTGATTACCCCCAACCTTAATCCTATTGGGATGGGGTAGATCTAAGCGGCATTCCCTACCAGGAAACAGGGGAACTGGACTTTCCTCTCCATCCCTCTCATTCTCCCCTAAGAGGGGAGAGGACAGAGGACGAAGCCTTTTATTCGCGAGAGGGGTTGGGGAAGAGGTTAATCGAGAGGACGTATTAGAGGAATCTTTTGTCGAGGACTGAGGTAATGGTGTGACAGCTTTCCGGAAGGCAAAGGCTAAGGGATGACGAACTCGAATAAAGTGGGATAGTGAGACTTGTTGGGTTTCTGAATGCCCAACAAACAATAACCCGTTTTCAGTTAATAGCTGGTACAAAACCTGAATTGTTCGTTCCCTTGCTGGTTGAGCTAAGTAAATCAGAACATTACGGCAAAAAATGATTTGATACGGTGCTCTTTCAAAAAAAAACTGAGGTTCTAGTAGGTTGCCGTGAAAGAAGTGAACGGCACAGCGAATTGCCTCAGATAGTTCATAGCTATTTCCAGTTTGAGTAAAATAGCTCTTGCGTAGGGAAAGGGTGTCGCCTCGGAAAGAATTCTGGGTGTAAATGCCACGTTTGGCACGGCGTAATGATTTTTGACTAATGTCAACAGCATCGATGCTGAAATGTTTTGAAGATAACCCAGCTTCTAAAAGGGCGATCGCAATTGAATAAGGTTCCTCTCCCGTTGAGCAAGGGACACTCAATACCCGTAGTATGCTGTTTGGGTGGGTTGGTTGCCACTGGGTCTTGACATATTGACGCAAAAATGCAAAGCTTTCGCGATCGCGGAAAAACCAGGTTTCCGGTACGACGATGCTTTCAATGAGAGCCTCTAATTCCTGGGTTGAGGTCTGCAATCGAGCTAGATAAGTTGTTGGATTAGACAAACCACAATCTACCATGCGTTGATTCACGGCTCTAGAGATTGTGTTAGAGCCAATTGCTCCAGCCTCCAAGCCGATTTTCTGTTTGAGTAACGCTTCAATCGCTGCCTGTGACACTGAGTTGTTAGTAGTTGGTTGTTGGTTGTTGGTTACCTAGACAAAACAAGGAAAACAAAAAAGCTGATAGCTGACGGCTGACGGCTTTCTGCTATAACTACTCTAATTGTGGCAGTAAATATCTTTGTTGGGATTCTGATAGCAGCGATTCGACTTGAATACATTGAATCATTCCTTGCTCATCTGTGAGAATTCCTGCAAGATAAGCGCCTGTACTAGTTTTAATATCTGGCTCAATTAAATCCGTTTCTTGCAGATCTAAGGTTTCCGTCACCCGTTCAGCAATCACTCCTAACAGGAATAATTTCTCTTCATGAAATGCGTAGTTAACTATGATGATTCGGGTACTTAAATAAGGTTGATATGAACTTCCTGAAAGTAATTGACATAAATCAATTACTGGTATAATTTTGCCCCGATAGTTCAGTAAGCCAGCAAGATATTTAGGCGATCGTGCTAATTTTTTTAACTCTACTAAAGAAATGACTTCTACAACCTGTCTAGCAGCAAGGGCATAGCGGTCATCACCGATATAGAAAACTAACATCAACATGGACAGGAAACCAGGGTAAGTAGGCGCAAAGATTAAACTTGATATAATTCTTTATGTGACTGCACTAATAGATTTTAATACTAGATTTAATGACCCTGGCGATACGATTTACTCACTCACAAACGAGTTTCTAGTTGTATGTCCAAAATGTGGCGCCTGTGCGCGAGTTCTGCCTATTGACCCTGAGAGCTAAAGCGATCGCTCAAACAATACCTTTCAGTAGTATTGCCGAATACAGGCATGATTTCGTCTGATGAACTCAATCAGTGAGTACGCGATTGTAAAACATTACGACTCGTGAGCGTACCAAGCCCCTTCGCTCAACGCGGAGTCTCAATACCGTCAAACTCAGCTAGATAATTGCAGCAAGGGAGCCAGTGACTCCCTTGTTTCTCACCCTTAAAGCGTTTCCTGTAACTGCTCGATCAGACCTTCAACATAATCCAGCGCACTATGAATAATGGAGTAATCGTCAATGTCTACACCAACATACTGAGACAGCGCATCCACCTGATCCAGGCTTCCCCCAGATGAAAGTAAATCCAGATAGCCGCGAATGAAGTCTTTGCCAGTTTGTTGGTATTTTTGGTAACAAGCCAGACTGACAATATTGGAAGCTGTGTGCTGATAGCTAGAGAACGGCTTGAAGAAAATAGAATTAATCCGTGCCCAGTCGTATTGGTGTTCTGGTAGCACTTCTACAACACCACCACAGAGTTCTCGATAAAACTCCATCCACTGTTCATTAACAAAGTTGTGGTCAAAACTGCCTTGGGAGGCGTGTTCGTGGATGGCAAGTTCCAAGCGACTAATCGTACTTTGACAAAACAGTCGGTTGAGTTGTTGTTCTAGTTGTTGTGTCAGCAAGACTTGGCGGAGGTGCTTGTCATCACCAGCTTTTTTGAGAAGATAGTCCAGCAACAACAGTTCATTGAAGCTTGAGGCAACTTCTGCCAACATCGCTGGTGGTTTGCTGTTGAAATACGTTTGGCGATCGCTTGTTAAGGCAAAGTGTAATCCATGCCCAACACCATGCGCCAGAGCAAACATCGACTTGTAATCTTCTGTATAAGAAAGCGATAGGTAATTGTGCTTCCCGTAGGTAGGAAACTCAGACTCACCACGGCGCTTCCCAGCACGCACCTTGGCATCAACCCAACCGTGGGCAAAAAATTCCTCTGCACGGTTGGCATAGAAGACATCGAACTGTCTGAGTGTTTCTAGTAGTGTCTCGACAGCAGTTCTATAGTCTATCGACGGTAGTCGCTCATTACTCGTTGTCCAAGGTGCGTAGAGATCACAAGTCCGAACGTTTTGTCCAATTGCTTCTCCCTTCAACTGGTAATAGCGTTGGAATAAGCCAAAGCGATCGCTTGTGCCTTGCATGATGGCACGGAATAGTCCCTCTGATACTTCATCCACCACGAGATACTTCTGCAACGTTGAGGGGTAACCCCGCATCTGGTTCTCAAAATGGTGGTCTTGGGCAATTGTATTGAGAATAAAGCCATACAGGGTGTTGTGCTGCTGCATTACCTGCCGCACTGAGCGATAAGCGTTGTAACGAACATCGGCTTCTGGGTGATAAAGCAGCGCATCCAGTTCAGCCTCAGTCTTCACAATCTTGCCATCAGATGTTTTGACAGGTTCATAGTCCTGTTCACACAGATGA
Source organism: Symplocastrum torsivum (assembly GCF_059505465.1). NCBI lineage: Bacteria > Bacillati > Cyanobacteriota > Cyanophyceae > Oscillatoriales > Microcoleaceae > Symplocastrum > Symplocastrum torsivum. The sequence goes on from NZ_JCACKQ010000135.1 coordinate 76,421, forward strand.
ACTGAATGCAGTTGAATCAACGCCTGCCGTCCTGTCAGGTTGTCACGCTTCCGGGTTTGCTCTACCTCTTCAGAAAGCATGTGAGGGCGAGACTGAGCAATGCGGTTGAGGTAGCGATTGTATTTGCTTAAACTCGGTGACGCGAGTAATTTGTCAAACTCAACACTGCCTAAGTTCTGCAATTCCAACTCAAAGAACAGCAGTTGGTTATCAATGCGGGTAAGCGCTACCTTCATGTCGTTGAGGAATTGCTTCGCCTCACTGTTACGGCTATCTTTACAGAAGACAAGGCTAGGGAAGGCAATGAGATGGTCTGCTTTCGTGGATATCGCCTCTAGCTGTTGTAGGCACCGAGCAAAGGCTTCTGGTGCCAGTTGGCTGACTTTACCTCGGTAATTTTGGCGAAATTCTGCGGTTTTCTGCTGAAGTGTTTGTAAATCCTGCTTGAGTTGTGGGTCGTCAAAGCCTCTGTAGAGGTCTGAAAGGTTCCATTCCTGAGGAACATCTAGTCTGGTACGAACGGATAATTGAGTCAAGGCACCGCTCCTTTTTTGTGTAGAAGAATTGTAAATGCTGACCCAGCGCTTAGAAGCGCAGTAGTACGAACACACCCTGACTAGTGGCTCTTAATCCACTAACTCGATTTGAAGGAGTAACAAAGGGTTTACCCTTTTTGCAAAGACTGAATAAACCCAAACTGGAGGCTACTCTTCTCACTCCTATTCAACGACAATTAGAGAAAAGTCCTTATCGAAGTTAGAAAATTCTTTCCTCACTATTTATTTTTAACTGATTTTGTCACTTTCAGAACCATCTGAAGGAAGAATAAATTCTTCTAGCTTATTCAAATGGATTAAGCTCTTAGGCAGAGTTAAACTTCATTAACATTTAGGGATCATGACTTTCCTCAGCTTTTTCCATTTCTTTACCCTGTCCTGATAGATGATTTGTAAAGTAAATATTAAGATATTGCCTCACCAAATCCAGCCGCAATCCTTCCTAGCTTCCTGTAAAACAGCAGAATTATTTCATTAAGGAATAACAAGTATAGCAGTCCTATTTGATTTCTAAACAAGACTGACAAGGGAGAGGGATTTGCATCTCATTTAAGATTGCTATATTTTCACTGACCGGTTTCAGGCAAATAGTATGCTGAACTACGAGCATGTATTACTGTGAGCTTGGAGTTTGTAATCAGTTGTAGTAGAGCGTCAACTGCTGTCTCCTTGTGACGGTTTACCGCCTCTTGAACGGTTGGGAAGCTCAACCACAAAATAAGGCTGCCTTTTCTATCATTAGAGATAGACCCAAAAATCTAAGTAGTACCTCGTGACGACCTCTGCAAAGACACTGACGCTCGTCAAAAATTCAGACCGCTTAGAAAAACGCCTCAAAGAGATTCCCCAAGAACCGGGGGTTTATCTAATGCGGGATTCAAGCGATCGCATTCTCTATATCGGCAAGTCCAAGAAACTTCGCTCAAGGGTTCGTTCCTATTTCCGAGAGTCGCAGAAATTAAGCGATCGCATTGCGATGATGGTGCGACAAGTCGTTGAGATCGAATTCATCGTCACCGACACCGAAGCCGAAGCCTTGGCACTAGAAGCAAATCTGGTCAAACAGCATCAGCCTTACTTCAACGTCTTGCTCAAGGATGATAAAAAGTATCCCTACGTCCTCGTTACCTGGTCAGAAGAATATCCCAGAATATTCATCACCCGCAATCGGCGTATCGCAAAGGAGAAAGACAAATACTACGGCCCCTTTGTTGATGCAGGTTTACTCCGAACAACCCTGCGCCTCGCCAAACGCCTCTTCCCGATGCGCCAGCGTCCACAACCGTTATTTAAAGACCGTCCTTGCCTGAACTATGATATGGGACGTTGCCCTGGTGTGTGTCAAAAGCTGGTTTCAACAGAAGAATACCGTAAGACCATCCAAAAGATTGCCATGGTCTTCCAAGGTCGAACCGGAGAATTGATTGATGTTCTGACAGAGAACATGAATCAGGCGGCTGAATCCTTGAACTTTGAAGCGGCGGCACGAATTCGTGACCAAATTGCCGGGATTAAGTCTTTAGGGGCTGATCAAAAAGTTTCTTTACCCGATGATACCGTCTCGCGAGATGCGATCGCGCTTGCGGCTGATAACCAACATGCTTGCATTCAGCTATTCCAGATTCGTGCAGGTCGTTTGGTTGGACGTTTGGGATTTTTCGCCGATGCTCAATCAGGGACTCCCGGCGCAATTTTACAACGGGTATTAGAGGAGCATTACCAAGCGGCTGACTCAGTGGAAATTCCGGCTGAGGTGTTGGTACAGCATGAGTTGCCAGAAATGGATATGTTGGCGGAATATTTAAGCGATCGCAAAGGTCGTAAAGTTACCCTACTTGCTCCCCAACGGCAAACCAAAGCCGAACTCATTGAAATGGTCGAGCGCAATGCTAACTATGAACTAGAACGCACCCAACGCTTTGCCGATCGCAATACCCAGGCAATGCAAGATTTAGCCGATATTGTGGACTTACCCGACTTACCGCACCGGATTGAAGGCTACGATATTTCTCATATCCAAGGGTCTAATGCTGTTGCCTCTCAAGTCGTCTTCGTTGACGGCACACCCGCAAAACAGCACTATCGCCACTACAAGATTAAAAACCCAGAGGTGCGATCGGGTCACTCCGATGACTTTGCCAGTCTTGCCGAAGTCATCCGCCGCCGCTTCCGTAAGTACGCAGAAGACCCACAATTGCAGCGAGTCGGAAATTCTGATTGGCCTGATTTAGTGATGATTGACGGTGGGAAAGGTCAGTTATCATCAGTTGTGGAAGTCTTGCAAGATATGAACTTGATGGAAGACTTGCGCGTTGTGAGTTTAGCCAAGCAGCGTGAGGAAATCTTCCTTCCTGGGGAATCCCTACCATTACCAACTGAAGCCGAGCAACCGGGAGTGCAGTTGTTAAGGCGTCTACGGGATGAGGCACACCGTTTTGCCGTGACGTTCCACCGTCAACAACGAAGTGACAAACTACGTCGTTCTCGTTTAGATGAAATTGCTGGCTTAGGTTTCCACCGACAAAAACAACTGTTGGCACATTTTCGCTCGATTGACTATATTCGAGAAGCCTCTCCAAAACAGTTGGCTGAAGTTGCAGGAATCGGTTCGCGTTTAGCTCAAGAAATTTACGATTATTTCCACCCATGAAATTCAAACCAAGAGCGGTTCAAACGGTTGGTACTTCACTGCTCTTGGTTTTGGTTTTGCTAGAAGTATTACTCACACTGGTTTATCTTGCTGGGGTATTCTTCACAGGGAAAGCCTATCCGCTATTTGATATGGATGGATTAATGACCATTCCATCCTTGTTGCAAGCCTTTCAACTACTTCTAGTTGGCTTGATTGCATTGAGCTTACTAATAATTCAGCCTCCCTCATCTCCACGTCTGTCTCGATTATTTTTGTTGACTGTCGCTGTCTTATTTATCTACGGGGCGATTGATGAAGTATTTAAAATCCATCTTCAGCTTCATCGTCTGTTTCACACACCCACTAATCGAGATTGGCTACCGTTTTATTTCGGCATCGGTGTAACAACAATCGTGATGTTTTACCGCGATTTTATTGCAATCTGGCGCTTTCACCAAAAGGCGATCGCATTTATCGCTCTCGGTATGGGAATATTTATTTTGGGTGGATTCGGCGCAGAGCTTTTAAAGCATGAGTTAGTCCAGACAGTAGTTAGTCAAATTTCTCGGCAGGATGAGTTAATTCCTGTCTTGGTGGAGAAGTTGAGGGTAGCTGTTGAGGAGTTTTCAGAACTGCTGGGTGAGAGTATTACACTCTATGGTATTTTTCTATATGTTGCGAAGCGGCTGTCTTTGACATCCTCCCCGACCTAAAGGTGCGGGGATTCCAAAGATCACTCCTTGGGTTTCCTCTTTCCACGAGGTAAATTTCAACTATTAAATAAACCCCAACTTTTGGAAATTAGAGCAAAATAGTGTGAGCGTTGGGAATTAGGGAGGGCATCGTGGCGTGGAGAAAACCACGATAAATACGCAGGAAATACAGGGACAACAGAGCATCCATCCAAGGGACTTATCATGGTCTTTCTGGCTTGCTGTACCGCTCTATCCCTACGGTATCCGGCGGACACTTCGCAAAGAAGTGGTTAAGGATACAGTCTGGACGTTTGACCAAATTCAGGGCATCCTCTACGTCGTCGTGCCAATTCGCATGACGGTTATTAAGCTCGAATCGGGGGGGCTTCTCATCTATGCGCCTGTTGCACCAACGCAAGAGTGCATACGGCTTGTCAATGAGTTAGTAGCACAGCACGGTGATGTCAAGTACATCATCCTGCCAACAATCTCTGGAATAGAACACAAAGTCTTCGTTGGCCCTTTTGCAAGACGATTTCCGAATGCACAGGTTTTTGTAGCCCCGAACCAGTGGAGTTTCCCACTAAACCTTCCCTTGAGCTGGCTTGGCTTCCCGAAGAAACGCACTCACGTACTTCCGGAAGACAGTACAAAAGCCCCTTTTGCTAATGAATTTGACTATGCGATACTTGGCCCCATCGAACTTGGGCCAGGACGGTTTGAGGAAGTGGCATTCTTCCACAAGCGATCGCGTACACTACTCGTCACAGACTCTGTGCTTTGTGTGCCAGAGGAGCCACCCGCAATTGTTCAACTTGACCCATACCCCTTACTGTTCCACGCAAAGGACAATGCATTCGATGTCGTAGAGGATAGTGAGGCAAGCCGCCGTAAGGGATGGCAGCGTATCTCACTATTTGCGTTTTACTTCCAACCGAGTGCGATCGGGGCGATCGAACTAGGTCAGTCGATTCGTGATGCCCTCAAAGCTCCAAATCGGACAAGGAAAGCGTATTTCGGCTGGTTTCCCTTCAAATGGAAGGAAGATTGGAAGCGATCGTTTGACGCACTGCGAGGCGGTGGGCGTCTGTTCGTTGCACCAATTCTGCAAACACTCATTCTCAACCGAGCGCCGAAGGAAACCATCAACTGGGCTGACAAGGTAGCAAGTTGGGATTTTCAACGAATTGTTCCCTGCCACTTTGACTCACCGATTGAGGCAAACCCACATCAGTTTCGGCAAGCGTTTGCCTTTCTTGAGAAGAAACCTATTGCAGATGAGAGTAAAAGTAACTCCCTACCTGAGGAGGATTTTGAACTTCTAAGAGAAATCGATCAAGGTCTGAGCAAGCTCCGGATCACGCCACCACCGAAGGAAAAAGTGTAAGGTGGCTGGAAAAAAGATTGTTGGTTATTAGTCACTTGAAGGACAGTTTGATGTCTTGCAATATGTCCATAGTGGATTACAAACAACAACCAACAATCAACCAACAACCAAAAGCTAGGATATAGCAGAAAAATAAGTAGGCAGAAGCAAGCTATGGACAAATCCCTCATACCCGTGATTCTTGCTGGTGGAAAAGGGGAGCGTTTTTGGCCGTTGAGCCGTAAACACAGACCGAAGCAATTCTTAAGTTTGGATGGAAGTGGCAAGAGCCTGTTACAGGCAACGGCTGATCGATTGAGTGAATTGGCTGGAAGTCCAGAGAAGTTGTGGGTCGTAACGTCTGCTCTACTCGCTCAAGGGGTGCAAGAACAGCTACCTCAGCTAAAGTCGCAAAATTTACTGGCGGAACCGGAGGGACGTGATACAGCACCAGCCGTTGCCTGGGCAACGCTTGAGATTGCCCGGACGTATGGCGAAGATGCTGTGGTGGGCTTTTTTCCGGCTGACCACTGGATTGAAGACCAAGTCGCTTTTCAACAAACGATCAATGCGGCGGCTCAACTAGCGTCCTCTGAGGCAGCGATTGTAACGTTGGGGATTACTCCAGGCTATCCTTCCACAGGTTACGGCTACATTGAACAAGGCGAACAGACAGGGACATTTGGTGGGTTGCCAGTTTACAAAGTCAGTCGATTTACCGAAAAGCCTGACCGTGAGACGGCTGAATCATTTTTGGCAACAGGGCGATTCAGTTGGAATAGTGGGATGTTCATTTTCCGGGCTGGGGTGGTTTTAGACGAACTCCGCACTCACGCACCAGAAATCATGGGTGCTTTAGAAGAAAAGGGTGTAGCGGCTTATCCTGAACTCGCGAAAAAGAGTATCGACTACGCCTTGATGGAGAAGACGCAACTTGCTTATGTTCTTCCTGCGTCATTTGGTTGGGATGATTTGGGTGACTGGAATGCGATTGAACGTTTACTCAAAGGGGATGCAAAAAATGTGGAACTAGCTCGTCATGTCGGGCTAGATACTCAAGGCGCGATTCTTTACGCCACAGGTGAGGATGAGGTGATTGTCACGATTGGGTTAGAGGATGTTGTGGTGGTACGCGATCGCAACGTCACCTTGATTGTGAAAAAAGACCGAACCCAAGAGATTAAACAAGTCGTCAAAATGCTCCAAGAAGACTCAACGCTAAAAGACTTGTTGTAGAAGGTCAACCCAACAATATCAGGTTGCTAAAGAGTGTGGTATGTAGAAACGCTGCACTCTTGTTTTTTCTTTTCTCTTTTTCACTTTGGACTTGCTTAGCCGCCTATTAAAGAGAAACTCAGCCGCATAATCTTCTACCCCAGGTACATTGGCAGGTACTACGGTTTAGCGTTAGAACATTCAGTGACAGCGCCAATTAGCTGGCTCCTCGCAACGGTCTAAAGGCGAAAATATTTCTGCTTTTTGCCTTTACTTTTTACGTCTTACGTTTTACCTTCTTATCTCCGAAGTATGTTTGCTTTAACTCAAACCAGTTCCCGGCAACGCGAAATTCTTGAAGTCGTCTTCCGCAACGGCTGGGATTATATGCGAGGACTTCTGACGGGGAGCAAGACTGACGAACCAAATCTGCCACCTCCTGCTGTCCTCCGTAACATCCTGGTCGATCTAGGGCCAGTCTACGTCAAACTAGGACAGTTGCTCAGTACCCGTCCTGACTTATTACCAGGGGAATATGTTGAAGCCCTAACCGACTTGCAAGCCAATGTGCCACCAGTGCCGTGGAGTCAAGTAGAAATCCTGATTCGGCAACAGCTAAAACAGCCCTTGGAAGAAGCGTTTGCCGCCATCAATCCTCAAGCGGTTGCTGCGGGTTCGATTGCCCAAACTCACCGGGCAACCTTAAAGAGTGGTCAGGAAGTCGCTCTAAAGGTGCAGCGTCCCGGCATTGAGGCGATAGTTGCTCAGGATATTGCTCTGATTCGGAGTCTGGCGGAGTTGGTCTCTCGCACTACTTTTGGGCAAGATTATGACACCGTGGGGCTAGCGGAGGAGTTTGTCACTGCCCTACAAGCAGAACTAGATTTCAATCAAGAAGCTAGCTTCACCGACCAGCTACGCCGCAACTTATCAACCAGCCGTTGGTTTGACCCAAAGCAGTTGGTGGTGCCAGAGATTTATTGGGATTTGACCACCAAAAAGCTCATGGTGATGGAGTGGCTAGACGGTGTGCCACTCCTCTTGGCGAGTTTACCTGCGATGCGGGATGGGAAGGATGCTGATACTCAGCGCAAAGAAATCACTAAGCTTTTATTTCGTGCTTTCTTGCAGCAGTTGTACATCGACGGCTTTTTCCATGCTGACCCCCATCCGGGCAATTTGTTTTATCTGAGTGATGGTCGTCTTGCACTTTTAGACTGTGGGATGGTCGGTCGCTTGGACCCGCGCACGCAGCAGATTTTGACGGAGATGTTACTGGCGATTGTAGATTTAGATGCCCAGCGATGCGCTCAGCTAACTGTAGAGTTGGCAGAGTCGGGTCAGCCTGTAAGTTTGTCAGGGCTGACAAATGACTACGATCGCATGTTACGAAAGTATTACAACATCAGCCTGTCGCAAATCAACTTTAGCCAGGTATTTTATGAGGTGCTACAAATCGCCCGTAACAATAAAATCCGCTTGCCCAGCAACATGGGTTTATATGCAAAAACGCTAGCCAACTTGGAAGGTGTCGCCCGGAGTTTTGACCCAGAGATTAACCTCTTAGACCAAATTAAGCCGCTGATGACCGATTTGTTTCGGCGTCAGCTACTGGGAGATAATCCTTTGCAAACTGCTCTAAGAACCGCCCTTGACATCAAGAGCCTCTCTTTGCAAACTCCACGTCAGTTAGAGTTGCTGTTAGACCGGGTGACTTCAGAAACGTTAAGGTGGAATCTAACAATACCAGACCTCGATCCCTTACGACGCAGTATGGATGATTCGGCTAACCGACTCTCCTTTAGTGTTGTAGTTGGCTCGTTGATTATTGGAGCGGCAATTATTTCCACGAACGCGCAGACAAGTCAACTGTCTCTTATTAGTAATGTTCTATTCGCCGCCGCTAGTTTTTTGGGCCTTTGGTTGATTGTTAGTATTTTGCGATCGGGGCGTTTACGGTGAGGGGTATAGCAGTTGGGGTGTACACCAACAATAAAGTTCTTAGGTGGAAATTGCCTTAAGTAGACAATAAAGTCCTTAAGTCAATTGAGAACTAGGAACTGAGGATTGAGACTTTCTCAAGTGAGGCTTGTACCCCACTTGCTATAATGCAAGACCTTTGGGTGCATCCCAATGGGGGTACGCCTTCTAGCGAGTCCTAATTCTTTATTGGTCTGGGAGGATGTCACTGTCTAGTCTAAATCAGCAAACAGCCAGATATCAGCGTGATAAGCTTTATGAAAAGCTCGCCAAACCTGGCAAGAATTATTCCGTCTACAGTAATAAACATTATCCAGGTGAAATTCTCTTAGGAGAGTACCAAGTTGAAGAGATTTTTCAGGATAAGGATTCAGGCTTTTATGCGCTTGGTTTAGTATCAGCAAGCGGAAAAAGTCCTCCCGTTTTGGTAATTCGAGGATTTGGTAACTGGGGAAGGCTGGAAGACTTTCCTAGAGAATTTTTTCCCTATCAGGATATTTCAGATGTGGTAATGACTCAGTCGGACAGTCATTTCCAATCGGCTATAAAAATTGGAGTAATCGAATGGTTGCGGAATCAGGTAAGTAAAGGAACAAAGCCTGATGTAGTAGGTCAGAGTTTAGGTGGAAAAGTCGCACAACAACTGGCTGTAGAAGTTCCAGAGTATGTTGATTCGCTCATTACTTTCAATTCTATAGGTATCTCATCCCAAGAATTTGAAAAGTATCAGGGAGAAGTAGCAATTTTTCACTATATAAATCCAGTTGACTTTGTTCCTTATGTACTGGGAGATAAGTTTTTACCAGGCACTATTTTTCAAGTTTACAATCCAACGATTAAAACCCCGGACTTCTTAGGTCAGCATAACAATTTAGTCTTAGAGAAACCTGATACTGTGATTAAACAAGTCAAAATTGAATCATTTTATTGGGTACGGGAACTTTACCAATCTATCAGAAGTTACCGAAGAACGGTGCAAAAGGAAGTGGAAGAGTTAAATCAAATCGCTCAACAAGATGATGAGGACTATGAAGCCAGTACAAACAAGTCTAGTCTAGCGATTCGACAACAGTTTGATGTTTCTATCCAAGCCGTTCAGCAAGAATTTAACAACATCACGCAAGCAATTCGTCAGGAATTACTTACCAACACTGACCGTAAAAGTGCGGCTGAGTTGCTTCAGCAGCGAGTGAGTTCTTCTGTTGAAGTCATTCAAAAAGAAATAGAAATCTTGAGCGTAACCGTTCAACAAGAAATTAGAGACTCAGGAAGAACGTTTAAGAGCTTTAGTCAAAGGCTTAAAGAGGAACTCAAGGATTCGGTTGGCATGGTTAAACAAAAACTTGAGAAGTTGTTGCAAGTGGAAACCAAGTCGAAGATACAACAAGAGCTTGATGTCAAAAGCGATCGCACTTAACATGAATGTCACTGACTTAAGCGAAAAGTAATCGTTCGTAGAAAAACCCTGCTTGGGGGGCTTCCCCCCAAACCCCCCATTGGGGGACGGAGTGCCTCCCCCAAACCCCCTGCACAAGGGTTGATCGAGAGGTAGCAGAGGTTGAATTCATTCATTAAGTCAGTGACATTCCACTTAACATCAACATCCCTCAACTGCAAAAAAGTGTAACGTACCATTTCCATTTGGCTGAAGCCAGGAGTAGGGTTCTCATCACGACACAACCCCATTTTCAATTCCACACCCGACGCAAATTTAACACAAAACCCGGTAACACCTCCTCTGCGGACAATTCAGCAGGATTCTCCAACACGTTCACATCCTTACCCGGTCGATAAATTTCCACCCGTCGCTGCTGCGGAGCGATTAACCAGCCAAGTTTCGCGCCATTGTCGATATACTCCCTCATTTTATCTTGCAGGGACTTAAGGCTATCTGAGCTAGAGCGTAACTCAACCACAAAATCCGGGCAGATATTAGCAAACGTTCCTTTTTGTTCTGGAGTAAGCGCCTGCCAACGTTCTCCACTCACCCAAGAGGCATCAGGGGCGCGAGTCGCACCATTGGGTAAAATGAAGCCCGTCGAGGAGTCAAAGACTTTACCCGGTTCACCCGCATTACGCCACCACAAATACAACTCTCCAGTAACACTGCAATTGCGCTCTCCAGTTTCCCAGCCTGTTGGTGGGTTCACTATTAACTCTCCTTGTGCGGTTCTTTCCAGTTCTAAGTCTCGGTTTGCTGCTGCCAAAGCGGCAAACTGTTCCTGGGTAACGTACAGCCCAATTGTCTTAGGCAACTCAATCGATAGGGTGTCGGTTTCTGGACTGGCGGGTGTCTTTACCATATTGACCTCTTACCTCTTACACAATAGGGTTTGGGTGAATGATGCCTACCCTATTACTCCCTTCCCACTATAAGATTAGGTATCGATAATAGCTGAAATGCCTATCAGTGCTAGGTTTTAATTACAGAGTCTTATGCCGGAATGGGAGTAACTAACAGATTCTATAGGCTTTCTCTTCAATCACCTCCGGCACTGCGCGAACGCGAGTAGTGTCTCGTACTCCCCAGGAGAACCCCTAACTCCGGTATTACAATCACCCTTGCTGGAGCAAAAAAATGGGATGCACTAAACTAGACCTTCATGCGATCGCTCAAAATTTCGCAACCCTCTTGAGTCACGAGTACCGTATGCTCAAACTGAGCCGCTAGGGAATTATCGACAGTTACTATCGTCCAGCCATCGGGTAACAATTCCGTGTGCTTGGAACCTGCACTCACAATCGGTTCAATTGTTATTGTCATTCCCGCTCGAAGCTTCACATTTGGCATCTGGCGGGTACGGAAAAAGAATACAGAAGGGTCTTCGTGTATGTTCCGTCCCACACCGTGACCTGTTAAATCTTCTATGATGCTAAAGCCATTCGCTTCTACATGGTCTTGCACTGCACCAGCAATATCCATGAGATAATTTCCGGCTTTGACTTGCTCGATACCAATATAAAGCGCTTCCTCAGTTACACGAATTAATTTTGCGGCTTCCGGAGAAACCTCACCAACTGCGATCGCAATGCAAGAGTCACCGTGAAACCCTTGATAGTAAGCACAGGTATCCACCTTCAGAACATCACCCGACTCAATGACTCGCGTGGGACTGGGAATGCCATGTACAGCCTCGTTATTAATACTGGTACAGAGAGTAGCAGGAAATCCTTGATATCCCTTGAGGCTAGGAACTCCACCCATCTCCCGAATACGCTTCTCGGCATAAGCATCCAACTCACCTGTCGTCATCCCTGGCAAGACTTGCTCGGAAATTTCTTTCAGGACTGTTGCAACAATCTGTCCTGCCTGACGCATAATTGCAATTTCTCGTTCTGACTTGATTTCGATGCCACGGCGTTGCTTTTTGGCAGGGGCAGGTTGAGGGGACTGGGAAAGGAGTTCGCTGAGAAGATTCATTGATTTTACCATTGCTAGGTTATGCTAAGGTAGCATGGCTTAGCATCTCGTGCAAAACCATAAGGCAAGGCGTTACTATATGTGAAGGAAATACACTATAGAAACTCGCATGGGCGGTAAAACTTCACTGGCTGGTGTGACAACCTACATTCCCCCAGAGTGGAAAAAAGAGCTTGAAGAGTGGGCGGAGGAAGAAGAACGCTCAGTTTCTTGGATACTCTTGAAGTTAATTGGCAATGCACTCGAAGATCGGCGTCAGAACTCTTCAACAGCAACAAGTGCAGAAAGCCCAGAACTGGTGGGTGTAGCCACTAATGGCAAAACAGCAGCTAGATAATTCGGGAAGAAAGCAATATACCCTGATGAGAAAAAGGTTTTAGGGAAAGGGGAAAGGTTTTTCCTTTTTACCTTTCACCCTTCCCCTTCTCCTAAAACCGATTAGTTAAATAGGCGAGGTGAGATGCTAAGACGCAGTGACAAGTCCACTGTGTTTGAGTAAAGGCTCAGTACTCGGTTCCCGTCCCCGGAATGCCTTGAAGACTTCCATTGGAGGCAAGCTTCCACCAAGAGCAAGGACTGTATCACGATAGCGCTTGCCTGTAGTGGCGATCGCTTCTTCGTTGTCTAAGCCAGCATCTTCAAAGGCAGCAAAGGCATCAGCGCTGAGGACTTCCGCCCATTTATAGCTGTAATAACCCGCTGCATAGCCTCCTGCAAAGATATGCCCAAACGCGCACAGGAAGTTGTCTTCTGGCAGGGGTGGCAAAATCGTTGTAGTTTTAGCAATGCGCTTACGCACATCAACCGCCGTTTCATTGCCACCTGGCAGATAACGATGGTGCAATTCCAAATCAATACGGCTAAAGTGCAACTGCCGCAACATTGCGCTACCACTCATGTAATGACGTGCTGCCAACAGCTTTTGGTAATAATGCTCTGGCAAAGGCTCACCTGTTTCATAATGCTTCGCCATCCCCATAAGTGTAGGACGGTCATAGCACCAGTTTTCCATAAACTGGCTAGGCAGTTCCACCGCATCCCACTCCACATTGTTGATGCCGGATGCCCCTGCATAATCCACCTTCGTCAGCATGTGCTGTAAGCCATGACCAAATTCGTGGAACAGCGTCTCCACTTCATTAAAGGTCATCAGGCTAGGCTTATCATCAACGGGAGGAGTTTGGTTGCACACCAAGTACGCTACAGGTAAGCGTGTAGTGGATGTGCCATTTTCATAAATTTTGGCACGACCAATACAATCATCCATCCAAGCACCACCGCGCTTTTCAGCAGGACGGCTATAGGGATCTAAGTAGAAGTTAGCAATTGGGGTGCCTGTCTCATCGGCAATTTGAAAATAACGGACATCTTCGTGCCACACAGGGGCAGTACCATCTGCTGCTGTAACGGTAACACCAAAGAGCCGCTTCACCAGGCTAAATAACCCATCCAGCACCTGAGGCAAGGGGAAGTAGGGACGCAATTCCTCTGCACTAAAGGCAAACTTTTCTTCCTGTTGGCGTTCTGCCCAAAAGCTGATATCCCAGTGTTTTAAGTCGTTGGCTTCCTCAGCCCCTTTAGCAGCCGCAAAAGCTTTTAACTCTTCTAAATCTTTAACAGCAGCCTCATAACTCGCACGACGCAGTTCCTCCAGCAGTCCCTCCACTGCCTCAACGTTAGGAGCCATTTTACTGGCTAGGCTCAATTCGGCAAAACTCTCATAACCCAATAGCGCTGCTTTTTCTTTACGCAGTTCTAAAATCCGCTCAATTAGTGAAGTGTTATCTAATTCACCTGTAGAAGCACGGCTGACAAAGGCTTTGTAGAGCTTTTCTCGCAAGTCACGACGAGTGCTGTGCTGCATGAAGGGAACATAGCTGGGGTAGTCCAGGGTAATCCGCCAAGGCCCATTTTCCGCCGTCGCATTTTCCTCGCCAGCCTCACGAGCGGCTTGAGCTGCCAGACTCGTTAAGCTAGGTGGTAAACCATCCACCTCATCTTTGCTAGTTAGGGTCATGCTAAATGCTTTAGTGGCATCAAGCACATTGTTGGAGAATTTGGTAGAAAGCTCTGCAAGTTCGAGTTGAATCGCATTAAAGCGATCTTTCTCCGAAATCGCTTCGCTATCGCGTTTCTCCCCCTCTAACCCAACACCGGAAAGCTCAGCATCTCGAATTGCCGCTTCGACAATTCGCTTTTGCGCTGGCTCCAAACTGCTCCAGTCATCGCCTTCACGCAAGGCTTTGAACGCTTTGTAAAGAGGTTGGCTTTGGTTGAGTTTGTTAGAAAACTGTACGACTTTGGGCTGCACCGTTTCGTAAGCCTCGCGGAGTTCTGGGCTATTTTTTACACCCATTAAATGGCTTATCACTCCCCAAGTCCAAGTTAGACGCTCTCCTAAGCGATCGAGAGGTTCAACTAAACCGTCCCAAGTCGGCGTTACTTTCGCTTCTAATTTGGCAAGTTCTTCATCCAGTTCAGCCAGTAGTTGCGTCATCGCAGGCACTACGTGCTCTGGCTTAATGGCTTCAAATGGAGGTAGCCCCTTGCTGATTAACAAAGGGTTATCAGTAGCAGTCGCGTTTGCAATCATAATCAGTCGTTTGTTGCCGAGGCTCAGATTAAAGGCTTTTCTTTAATTAAATGGTCTATTTTGCCACTTGGCAGTGATCCCTGTACTTCGGAATCATCGTTAGGAACACTTAAGTTGTGTAACCAATCGCGTTAGTAAAGCTTTAGGCTTGCACAGCTTCCTTTGCATTAGCGTTACTGGCAATACAAGTAGACCACTGCTATTTATTATCGGGAAGTTTTCTATAAGTTGCTAAGGGGTTAACCGTAACTATGCAGTTACGCTAACCCCATTGAAGTATTCGGTTTGACGCTCTAAGCACGCTTGAATACAGAAGAAAAGCGGTCTTTTACACTAGCCACTGTGGTTTGAATCAAGTTCCCAACTGTCGCTTGCGGACGAGTGGCTACGACAATTGGCTCATCGTTGAAGTCCTTGAGGCGATGACCATACTCCAATTCAGCTTGGTGCTTACGCAGCTTGGGGAAGAGGCGGAAAATACCTTTGAGTAACTCTTCCTCTTGCTGAAACACAGCTTGGTCAATTTGACTGCTACGATTCACGGTCATTGAACCGGCAGGAAACCAGTTTTTTTGTCCCTTGATGCGTACATAAATATTGAATTCTGGCAACCCCGACTTTTTCATCTCGTTGTACTGTGAGGCTGCCGCTGTTCGTTTTGCCTTATTTTTCTTGGCTGTCTGCTTCTGCGGTTGAACCTTACCAAATCCGATTTGGGTTGCCACTGTTGCGTACTCCTTTACTGTCTTAACAGAAGTTTACACTATTTTCATAAAGGCTGGAAGGTGGGGAAGGTAGAGCAGAAATTACTCCCTCATCTCCCTTAACGAGAGTGCCATTCGATTACAGGTAAAGGAGTAACGTTGGTAGAATTCTTACTTTGGGAGAGGTAGAAGCAAGCGGCTAGAAAAGCGATCGCCTTTTAGTGGATAGAACTGAAGGTCGCCTCCCCAAGCACTAAGGATATCGCGGCAAATCTTCAGGTTCAGCGTCGATGGCGCTAAAGGTGAAGCCGCGAGAGTCTTTAAACAGTCCTCAAGCAAGCCGCTTTCGGTAATCAACAATTCCAGTAAAGCTGGAGATGAGTTGGGAGGTGTTGGGTTGCACCAGAGGTTAATCCAACTACCAGGTGGGGCATGGAAGCAGGCTGTGATTAGAAGTTCAAAAAGGATACATTCAAGTTTTAGAGGGTCGCAATAAATGCTCTGGTTGCCCAGGTTATGGATTTTTCGCATAATCTGGCGTTGATGATATAGGGGTTCAACACAACGAAGCGATCGCTTCAACAAATGGCTTAGAGGCACTGGACGTAGATTTACTTGTAGTTGCCACTGTTCCTTCTTCAGTACTGGTGTCAGTAGGGTAAGCGTCTGTTCCAACTGATGCAGTAGAGGCTGGCGGCTGATTGATCGCAGTGGTTGACCACTATCTAGGGTAGGTGTGGCATTTATTTCACCGAAATCTCCCAAAGTGTCTTGATTAAAATCTTGCGTATTAGGTAGTGATGTCCCTGGTTCCACCAATAGGGTTCTAACACTTTGTACGACTGAGTGATAAAGCGCTTCTAAGCAACGATGTTTATACCAATTGAGGATTTGCAGGTTTCCGCTATCTTGAGCATGGAGGCTGAGGCGGTGTCGGTAGCGGCGCAACCAGGTAAACTGAGTCGTCAGAGTTTCGAGAGGCGGCAGCAGATGCCAGGGCCACTGACGTTTCTCGTGATCGGCAAGGAGCAAAATTCCTGTAGTTGGTTTTACTCCTGTATGGAGCGCGATCGCTAGTACCTGACCAATACCAGGACTACTCAACCACTTACGAGTAGAAGCATCCAAGGCAGTGAGTGGACGGCAGAGGAAGCCATTAGTTGCTAAGACTTCTTGAATCAAGCTGTTGCTGGCAACCGGGATAGCTAAATCGGGTGGGAAGGCAAAGCGTGGCTCAGCAACAACAGCAGCAACACTTGCTGAAGTACTTTCAGGTGTCCAAGAGAGTAGCACTGCCAGAGGACATTCCATCAGTGTCGCCAAAGACTGTACCCAAGTGTGGTCAAAGAGAGGTAGGTCTAGGGGCGCTTCTTGGAGAGTAGAAAGTCCAGCTTGTAGGGTTTGGTGAGCAAGCAGCGACAATCTGGCGTTTTCCTGTAGCTGATCTACCGTGAACAGTAAACTCATTTGTTGCACGGCAATGCTTAACAATTCCCGTTGGGTGTGGTTCCAGGTACGGGGGGTACTATGACCGAGGAGAAGTAGAAGTAAACCTTCTGTTTGTCCTTCTTGGTTAGAGTTGTCTATTTTTAAGGGTTGAGAACTCAGGTTTGATTGTCCAAAAGAGATCAACAAGGCTGAGCGTACACCTAATTGGATTAAGACTTTACGCCAGGGAGTTAGCCGCCACTCTAAATCTAGGTCTTCAAGTGCGATCGCGTCACTACCTTTGAAAAGCTGACGGTCTTCTGCTGAGAGAGGTGCGAGGGAAGTAGTAAGGGAACGGCGGTTCGGGGGTTGTGTGCCGAAAACGAGGGTAAACTCGCCCAAGGCGTTTTCTTGTAGCACTAAAAAACGTTCGGCATCAAGGCGATCGCAAAGTAAATCAGCATACTCTTTGAGCGCTGTTGGGGTATCGTGGCTACTAGCGATCGCTTGAGCAATCTCTGCTGTAAAGTGAGTATCCTTTTGAGCTTGCTCAAGTGTGGCTTCGAGTTCCTCATTTCCTTGTACTAGTGCGATTAACTGAGCCGTAGCACGAACATAGCTTGTTTCCCCCTGCTCCCAGATGCGGGGTTCACTATCTTCCACGGCGAGAAAGCCTAGTAATTCTCCATTCGCTTGAATGGGTGCCGCTAGCAGGGAGCGAGTTCGCAGCCGTGCCAATAAACGTTCTATACTTTCAGGTTTTAGCAGGCTTCTCCCTGCGCCAATAGCAACCATTTGACCCGCAGCCAGCGCTTGATAGAAGTCGTTCGCTTCGGCTACCTTTAAACCTGCCGTTGTTGTTCTGGATTCTGCCAAACGAGCGAGTGACTGCCGATTACCCATCCGGTGCCAGAAGTACCGCCGTTCTGGAGAATACCAGTAAAGATTGGTGCGTGTCGGTGCAACAAATTCCTGGGTCATCCTCACCACTGCCTCTAGGCGCAGTGTTAGTGAGGGAAGTTCCAGGAGTTCGTCGAGTACCTGGAAGAGGTGCTGGTCAGGACGCTTAGTGGCGGTACGCTGCCAATCGGCTTCGATCTGGTATAGAGCAGCAGCTAATCCTCCCAGTACCAGCGATAGCTGGGCTTTTTCAGCAGGACGAGGCGAGAAACCCCACTGATCAGAACCCAACAACACTACACCAAAACAGCGGTCTTTGTAGCGCAATGGGAAGACTATTGTGCCTTGAATCCCAAATTCTTGAGCTGCCCGCCGCCAGTCTCCAGCACGGAGTTCTTGCTGCAAATCTGGAACCCCCACAGCTCGTTGCTCGATCACTACCTGCTCTAATAAGTCGCCGGAACTGAGGTTAAACCGTTGCTTGAGAAACGTTATGTCACCTGTTGGGGTGATGCCCCCTTTACCAACTAATCGATGATCCAAGCGGTCATAAAGACCAATCCAAATCAAGCGGTAGTCGAACTCGTTGGTGAGGTAATCGAGGGTGGTTTCAATGAGAACTTCAGCATTCTCCTCTTCCCTTAATGTTTGAAGGATTCGTCCAAGGGCAACGAGTTGATTTTCGTTGTCCGGTTGTAGGTGTTGCTGCCCCATGATTATCAAAACCCTTCACGCGGGAGAATTATGAGTTATGAGTGGGATAGCAAGTCTGTTTAAACGCTGCTCCCTACTTATACTCATAACTTTGTTTACATGGATATTTATCAAGCTGGTATTCGTCCGATTTTATTTTCTGCCCTAAAAGCTGATCCAGAGTGGTTGCATCAACGGACTTTACAGGCGTTAGGTTGGCTAGAACGCACGAGTGAGCGTCCTCTAACTCAGTGGGTTCAAGCTCAGTTACAGCATAATTATTCCCTTCGTTCTCCAGAAATGGAGCAAACGCTTTGGGGGCTAAAATTTCCCAATCCTCTCGGCTTAGCGGCTGGATTTGATAAGGATGGGGTAGCGGCTGGGGTTTGGGGCGCTTTCGGCTTTGGCTTTGCGGAACTTGGTACAGTAACGTTTCAGGCGCAGCTAGGAAATCCCCGTCCCCGTCTCTTTCGCTTGAGTGCCGACAACGCGGCATTGAACCGGATGGGATTTAATAATCAAGGTGCTGAGGCTCTGGCAACCCGGTTAGGGCAACGCTTAGGATATCCGCGATCGGTGCCGCTTGGCATCAATCTTGGTAAATCTAAAGTAACACCACTCGAAGATGCGGCGGCTGACTATCTGGGAAGTTTTCGCTTGTTGAAGGATTTAGGCGATTACTTTGTGGTTAATGTGAGTTCTCCGAATACACCGGGATTGCGATCGCTTCAGGATGCTACTCAACTAAGTCAGATTGTCGATGCTCTGCAACAGGAAAATCAAGGACTCAAGCCAATTCTGGTAAAGATTGCCCCAGATTTAGAAGAGGATGCGATCGCGGATGTCCTTAACCTCGCTAAAAACTACCAACTCTCAGGAATTATTGCGACTAACACAACAATCCGCCGCGATATGCTCAAAACTCAGCGAATCGAGGCAACAGGTAAATCCGTAACGGAAGAAGCTGGCGGCATTAGTGGCGCACCACTACGTCAACGTTCTACAGAAGTGATTCGCTTCATCCACCAACAAACTCAAGGTCAACTACCGATTATCGGGGTAGGAGGTATCTTCACCGCTGAGGATGCCTGGGAGAAGATTACGTCCGGGGCAAGTCTGATTCAGGTTTACACGGGTTGGATTTACGAGGGGCCGTGGATGGTAAGGCGAATCTTAGAAGGGTTAGTGCATAAGCTGGAAGAGAAGGGATTGACTAAAATTTCTGAAGCCGTAGGTTGGAAAGATTAACAAAAACGTATTCATTTAAAATCTAGAGGCTGAAGCGTACATAAAAACAAAGCATTTTAGCCCTTATCCTTGCTGAGCTTGTAAAGGAACCACTTGCCCTCTTTATCTATTACTAACCCTTTAATATCTGGGTGCCAGTCAATTTGAGTGAGAATATAGTTTGCCTCAAATCGGTGAGCGACATCTACTAATTCTGAACTACTACGTTGGCGAAATAGTAAATCTGAGTTACTTACAGAAGCATTGACTGAACCTAAGATAGCTTGCAAACGGTTTGTCCACTCTTGAATTCCCTGCACTGTATAGGGAAAGCTCCTAAAGTCAAAGACAACGGCTCTTTCAGAATAAAACCTAAACTGATCGCTTGATGGCGGAACTAAGATCAGGGCATCTTTACTACTTAACTGTTTGAATCGTAAAGCTAATGTTGTCACCTCATCTGTTGAAATCTGGTAGGTAGCTAATCTTTTGTTAAACACATTTGAGAGCTTTTCTGGCAGAACATTCAACAATCCTAAAGACAAGATTAGGCAAGAGCAGAAAGCCAGTGTATGGATGATGATTACCTTACTTTTAGGAGCAGCTTGGGAAATCTTTTCTACAAAAAAAGGAAAAGCCAGAATCAAAAAGAGAAGAAACTGTTCGTTTACATCATCAGCTATAGCTACCCCTGACTCTGAAACTGAGTGGTTTATCAATAATAATGGTAAGACTACTACTGTAGCCAAGGTTACAAATCGAGAGCGCAATATCTGTAAATTATGAGTAGCTTTGAAAGCGCATAAACTGCCAGCTAAGATAAATAAAACTATACCTCCATCTTTTGTAAGCGGTGTGATTAGTAATAGTAAACTTAAAGCAATATTTCCACGTCTGTACTGTTCATCTACCAGAACACTAATAGCAATGAGAACCATCAATTGAGCAAAGGGAGTTGTTCTCGCTAGCTGTAATTTTGCAATGAATGCCAAAGGATATACTTCTACAAAAATGTAACCCAACAAGAGGGCAAAAGCTGATGTAGCAATGACAAGGGAAAGCCTAGTTTTGTCCTCTGATCGTAGCGACTCTGCATTTTGGATACACAGTAAGCCACCAACCATGAACAGAATGAAATTTAGCCAAGACCTTAAACCAAATGTAGAGAAAATAATGTGATGAGGATGGCGGATTTCTCCATAAATGTAGACAAACTCAGCATTAGTAATTGTTCCAGTACTAGAATCACCAGTAAGCATCATTGGCACGTAGACTAGACTTGCCAGGATTCCTAAAAGGAGAAACGGTAACACAAGAATCGATAAATTATTCTTTTTTTTAGCATCAAGAATCAGCAAGGAAGCCATCAGTCCCCCTGGCAGAACACCTACCAAAAACTGAAGCAGACAAGCAAACCCGAAAAATAAATATCCGAAAATCCATCTTTGACAAATGCAAAAGTAAATCCCCCAAATCGAAAAACCCATTGCAAAAATAGCAGGGATAGGTTCGGGTCTAAAAAGATCGACGAAGCCGATTGTTCCATTAGCAGCACATAAACCTAAGAAAGCCAGTACAGCAGATGCTAACTTGGACTGACCAAAACGTTTACCAAGAGTATATAAACCGAGAACAACAGAAGAAAAAGCTAAACTATAATATAAGAAATAACTGGTAGGCGTATTTAAACCTAATTTTATGCTGAAATATATTAGGTGATTATAGTAGTACCTAGGATTAAACTTAATCATCTCTTGAACATAAAAGTCATTTTTATATAATTCAGGATTCAAGAGAGAGAGGATAGGAGGAAATTCAACATAATTATTTTCTGAGGGAAACTGATAGCCATAGGCAAGTAGAGAAGCAACTACTACAAAGATGTAGATGGCAGAGGTTAACTGCCAACTTTGTTTTGAATGATTATGCATTTAATTTAACGAAGGATTGGGATAGGGAGGCGGATTTTAGAGGAGTTGCTTCATCCGTTAGAACACAGGAGTTGGCTGAGTTTCTGAAGCTTTACACTTATAGTAGTTCTCGGTTAAATGAGGTACAGCTAAAAGCTGTGAAACAACATTGGAGTCAGAAAAAAAGCTGATGCCTGATAGCTGACAGCTTTCTGCTATAAAAGCCTCAAGTTGAGTTTAGCTGCCAACAGACCGATTAACCTGACAAAATCCAGAAATCAGCAGCAGCACAAGCACTACACAAACTGCACTAATTACTTGACCAAGACGTTCCTCCACACCTGCCTCTAGTGTTACCCTTACCTGATGTTGACCACGAGGCACCTTGAGGCGCACTAACCCTTCTGGCTGGGAAGGTGTGAGTGGTAGCTGATTGGTTCCATCAATTCTCGCTGTCCAACCTGGATAGTAAAACTGCTTAAGCGTTAGTTCTACATCTGTTGTGGCATTAGTTTGTAAAAGAATCTTTCTTGGCAGCCATTGCTGAATGGATAAGCTGCCTTGTCCGGTAGTCACTTCTGCCTTTGGAGAATCTTTCCAAACTTGACTAATAACATACTGCTCAAATACCTCTTTTGACACCCATGCTGGTCGATATTCTGGGGCATCTACCCTCAGCAAAAACTCTTGTTCAACTTGAAAATTCGGTATACCAATATTTATATAAGTAATAATAAAGCCGCTGAATAAGGTCGTGATGAGTAGTAATCCACCCATTGTTGATGTTTTTTTAGGAAACCTTCTCCCTATCTGGTTAACTGAGTAAATTGCTGTTGCGATTAAAGCCGTTGTTGCCACAGTTAACACAACATGAAAACGCCAAGCAAATTGTACTTTTTGAAGTAGCGGTAATAGTTTCCAGGCTGGAGTACTCAAGGGGATTGTCATAAAACTGGAAGCGATCGCAACGATCAGCCAGTAAGTACTCTCGCGCCTAACTGCTTTTTTTATACTTTTACGAGCAATTTGGAAAGCGCAATAAAAAACTCCTGCCATAAGTACAAGTAGAATACTTAAATAGACTCTAAAGACAACAAAGTTTCTACTTCTATCAAGTAGTCGATTAAACTCTAAGAGAAAATTGTTCTCATAATAAAAGAAAGGTCGCGTTGCAATTTCCTTAAGAGATGCATACTCCTGCATCGTCATTGCTGGTAATAGATAGATTGCTGCTAACCCAACTCCTAGCAAGACGGCAATAATCATTTTTGTAAATACAATGAGCCGCTGCCGTTTCGATGTCATAAAGGCTATATAGAAAATTGGGAAAGCCGAAAACATTAGTGTAGTTGGCAGATGCGTCATCACTAGGAGAGCATAACTAACAGCAAATCCCGGTACTGCCAATCGACTACCCTTAATTATCTTTCTGCTGAAATATAAAATTAAAGGCATCCAGACAAATGTCCAATACTCAGTGAAGGCAAAACGATAATAAATATCAATCGCCCAATGGTAAGGCAATGTCATATAGATAACAGCGCTAATTAAGGCAGTTTTGTGGTTAGTCAGATCTTTTAGCCATAGATAAGCTGTAAAGCCAGAAGCAATCAGAGCTAACGCAACTGAAAAAACTAGCTGTGACCAAATCGAAACTTCACCAAACTTAAAGAAATAAAATAAACTTGTAAAGTAATAGGGAATCGGAGCATAGTAAAAAAAAGTTGGGCTACCTAAGCCAGAATTCATTCCGAGTAACCAGCGAGGATAAAGCTCACCGTCCCAAAGCTGCTCTGAAAAATATTTATACCAATTTAAATGAACTAGAATGTCGTGTGCCCCAAAGATGCCATAAGCAATCGCTGGCAGAGTAAGGATTAAACCGATGCTAATGATTACGGCAAAGGCAATAATATTTATAGGTTTTGCTCTAGTTACTAACACTGCTATCAATCTCCTGAGTAGATTAATTTCCTTAAAATTAGTAGCTATGCACCCGTGACTTGAGATTTTCCTTGAGCCAATCCCTCTAGATATACCTTTAGCAGGAGATAAGATTGTTAATAGGTATTGACTTGATTGCTAGTTAATTAAAGAGGACTGGAAAAAGCCTGATACTTTCGCTTAGTAGGTAGCTTGATCAGGTACAAACAGGAAAGTTGTAATTTTAACGTATATGAGGAAATTTGCTGTCACCTCAGATCACACGTTCACAGAGGCGCAGTGGCTATTCGGCTTTTTTGTGGCAGCCCTTACCCTTTGGAGCATTGGTTTAGGTAACGTACCTTTACGAGACTGGGATGAAGGAACTCGTGCTTTAGTAGCCAGAGAAATTTACCGTACTGGTAACTGGCTACATCCTACGCTTCAGGGGGAACCGTATCTTCTGAAACCACCTTTAATGGATTGGCTAATTGCCCTGAGTTACCGCTTTGGGGGCGTGAAAGAATTCACCACACGGTTGCCAGGTGCGTTCTTTAGCGCTTGCGGAGTGCCTTTGCTTTATCTTGTGGCGCGAGAAGTCTTTCTCCAACGTCTACCAGCCGTTTTTGCTGCTGGTGTTTACTTGACGCTTTTACCTGTTGTGCGTCATGGGCGTTTGGCGATGTTGGATGGCATGGCTGTTTCTTTTTTCCTGCTGTTGCTGCTGTGCTTACTCAGGTGTCGTCAGGAACGACGTTGGGCGCTGGGTGCGGGCTTGTGTCTGGGACTGATCAGCTTTACAAAGGGGATATTGGTGGTGCCTTTGGGTGCGATCGCATTTGCATTTCTCTTGGCAGAACGACAACTGGTATTACTGAGTAGTCCTTATTTTTGGCTTGGTATCCTCTTGGGCAATCTGCCTGCCTTTGCTTGGTATGCCGCCCAGTGGCAGCATTATGGAGCCAGCTTTTTACAGGTTCATTTTCAGTCTCAAGGTTTACAGCGCGTCTCACAAGCTGTTGAGGGACACGGTGGCCCCCCTTGGTATTACTTACTGGAGTTACTGAAATACACTTTTCCTTGGCTGTTGTTCTGGCCTGGAGGATTGTATCTCGCTTGGCAAAAACGCACTACCAGTTGGGGTTGTCTTGTTCTGATTGGCACCGTTGGCTATCTGGGAGTAGTTTCTGTAATGAATACAAAGCTTCCTTGGTACATCATGCCTGTCTACCCCTTCTTTTCTCTGGCTGTTGCGGCTCAACTGGCTCAGTTGTGGCAAAATCGCAAATGCTATCCTCGAATTCTTGTTGGTATCCTGAGCTTTCTGGCTGTTGCGGGGGTGGGAGGCTGTGTTTACTTTGTTTTGGCAGATCCGCAACCTGTTTTAATCGTGATGGGCGTGGTTGTAGTGCTGACTATGGGCTTTGCCGCTTGGCGCGTCAAGCAGAATAACCCGACTTTTATCCTGATTTTATTTGTCGGAATGTACTTGGCGCTAGGGCTATTGATGACTTCTCAATCCTGGGTATGGGAGTTAAATGAAACGTTTTCAGTGAAGCCAGTGGCGGCTTTGATTCAAGAACATACGAAAGCTGGGGCGGTTGTTTATATCTCTTTTGGTTATGGGCGTCCTAGTTTAGATTTTTATAGCGATCGCAGAGTGATTCCCATAGACACGGCCACTTTGCAACAGTTGTGGTCAACTAAACCTTATCTGTTATTAGATCAGCCAACGTTGTCAGCGATGTCGTTACCAAATCCTGTAGTGCTTGGTACGGCTGAGGGCTTTACTCTGGTAACGTCATCTACACAGTGAGTGTTCGACTGCTTCAGACAAAATAAGACTGCGTTTCTTTCTGGTGCGGATGATCTGATGAGTTGATTAGCCAAAGTAACAAGTACGAGATGCACCTAATAGAGGAGCTTAAAGCAACATGAACAACACATTTAGCCCATTAGAAACAGGCAACGATGTTTTATTACTCAATAAAGATACATTCACTGTAAGCAGATTTAAAGAATTACTGTGGATAGCAATTCATAGCAAGCTTAATTTCAAAATTAATGATGGTCGTGCAAATCTATTTACTACTAGTTTCTGCACTTTACCTATTGCTGGTGAAGTACAAATACTATTCAATAACCTTCAATGGTATAACTCACCCATAGATTGCCAGCTTCTTAAGGTTGGTTCCCAAGGATGGCAAAAAGGAAAACTTAGAATTCAAATAGATACAAAAATCCTTTTAAACCATAAACATGAGTCAAATAAAGTTGATATTTGTATTGAGTTCTGTCCTGATGAACCTACTGAACCAGAATCGCCTTTGGATGACCTTAGACAATTGCCTGAGTATAGGCAGCAACCATAAAGCAGAAAGGATAGAAACTTGCTAACCTTGAGCCAAACCTCAGTTAATTCAAGAGAATGGTTTAATTATTAACGCCATCTCCCTTACATATGTTTTTCTATCATTTCTTCTGTGTCTTTGCGAAGTTGTATTTGCCATAAAGCTCTGTTTGCTTGATATTGCCGATAGGTAATATAAGTGGTTGTCCCACCTATGGCTAACGTCACAGCTATGTTTGAAACCGTTCTAAGCAGGTCTAGGGATTGCTCTATATTCCCATAGGTCTTTACCCACAAATCAAAGATTTGGGCAAAAATCGGCATAGGTAAAAGGGCAAAAAGTGCGACTACTATTTTCGTTACATTGTTAATCAATTTTACTCTTGTTAATGGCTCAGTCTTCTGATTTTGTGCAGGCTTCTTATTCAACTCAAGGATGTAGCAAAGCATTACACACCAAGTAAAAAACCAAAAAACACCACCAAGAGCCGCTGCTTGAATCACTATCAATACCTCATTCTTGTAGTTTCTTAGAAAATAACGCTCTAGAAATCCTGTCTGCACTCACCCAAGTCGTAGGTTCTGGGAATGAGGAAAGTGGCGTGAGTCCTCCAGATAAATAGCTCTAGGCGAGGAGTAGCGTATCCACTTCATTGTGCCATTGACTTTTTAAATCTTTACCACACGACAAAAAAGGTGGAAGGCGCAACTCATCTTTACCTATTCAAAAAAAACAAGTGTGCAGTTTGGTAAGACCTGACAAGTTCAACGCGATCGCACTTGCCCTTACAGAGCCACTGCCAGATAACTACTGAATAGGGCGAACATTGCAATTTAGTACACCCTTCCCTAACACCTTGCTTCCTTGTCAAGGTGTTCTGTTTTGCATCAATGTAACGTAGAAGGTATTGTGCCCAAATCGGTGATAAGTCAGCTTATTGTTGGGATTGAGTTGTGAGCGTGTTTTTATTCCGGCTCAAAAAATCGCACCTCCCAATAAGGGAAATGCGGATAACTTTACAAACTTATAACTCCTACTTCTTCCAATTAGAAGAACCGGATTGTTGTAATAACATTACCGGACGCAAGACCCAATGCAGAATTGCGATCGCAAGAAGAATCGCTGTTGGGCTGTTGCTCTCCAACAAGGGAATTAGATCAATTGGCAACGACACTTCGAGAGTGGTCATTCCCCTAAAAATCTTAATATGTAAAGGTTGTGAGAAATGGCTCAAGCGGGATTTGAACCTGCGACCTTGGGCTTATGAGTCCCCTGCTCTAACCACTGAGCTACTGAGCCAAGCTTTTTGACAACTCTATTAATTTAACACATTGCCCCGAAAAATTCTATCCCTCAAGGTAATAAAGTAGGGAGCCAATCGACTCCCCACAACACACCTTTTACAGAGATCGAATCATCAACTACCGTCCTGGCAGAAAAGCCATCGGGTTCACCGCTCCACGTCCATTGGGATGTAGCTCAAAGTGAAGGTGAGGTCCCGTGCTGCGACCCGTGCTGCCCATTTCTGAGATTTGTTGACCCTGTGCAACCTCTTGACCACGACGAACCAAAATTCGGTTGTTGTGGGCATAAAGGGTCAGACTGCCATCGGGATGCTGGATTTCTACCAAGTTGCCGTAACCGCCAGAGTTCCAACCCGCAGAGACAATGACACCAGGGCCTGCCGCAAAAATAGGTGTACCCACAGAAGCAGCAATATCAATTCCCTTGTGCATCCGTCCCCAGCGCCGACCATACCCTGAGGTTAAGACCCCTTTTGCCGGCCAAATGAAGCCATTAAACTGGGTTGGGTCTTCTGGCAGATAGTTACCCGGTTCCGAGAGGGAAGGCAGTTCAGGCGAAACTGTTTCCCCTACCCGTGGTCGAAGCATCGGATTGTAGTCACCTGCTGGCGGTGGCGCTGTTGCCAACAGATCCCGACCAGAGGCTGAGTCAGCCACCTCTGGTGGAGGAACTTCGATTTGAATCGGTCCTTTGCTAGCGAGCCATTGTTGCTGTCTTTGAAGATTTGCCTCTGCGGTTTCATTGTACCGCTCAGGATTAAACTCTGGATTAACCCGGACAGGTGTAGAGGCGGTGTTTGGGCTTGAAGCCGCTGGCACTGTGACAGTAGGAACTGGGATATCTCTCGGTGTTGCGGCTTGAGTACCTTCTCTTTGTTGCCGCAGTTCTTCCCGAAGCTTGAGAACATCAGCTCTGAGTTTCTCAATGTAGGGATTGGATTGAGAGTCAGCAGCTTGACTTGCCTGAGTGTTGACGACTACTGAAGTTTGGGCTTGTGCCTCATCAGTGGTAGATTGCGCCAAAATTGTGCGGGGCGCGGATTGAGGTTGTGATAGCTGTTCGCTGGGTACTACAGGTGTAACCTGGTTGCGCCGTGCTGTAACAGCAAGAGTCGGTACGGTGACCCCTTGCTGCACTTGTCTAGGGGCAGAACTATCGGTTCTGGGGTTGATACCAGGGAGAAGTGTAACAGGCTGATTAGCAGAACCAGTTGGCTTAGTTTGTGGAATTCTTAGCTCTTGGTTGATGCGAATCAGGTTTGGGTTATTTAGCCGATTGGCTTGGATTAGTTCTGTGCGAGATATACCACTGCGTCGGGCGATTGAATCTAGGGTATCTCCGGGCTTAACCTGATAGACATTGGAGGTATTGGTTGCCACCAAGGTTTCCATAACCACTGGTTGTGGCGCTTGGGGCCTTGCCAGAATTTCTGGGGTTCTGAGCGGCTCAACAGCTAGGTTAGGGACAGGTGCTGCTTTCGGTTCAATCACCGGAGTTGCCGCAATTTCTGGGGTCGGTACGGGTATGACCACAGGGGCATTGGTGCGACTGCTAGCTTTCGTTGGTTCAATTACCGGAGTCGCCGCGATTTCTGGTGTCGGCACAGGGAGAACCAGAGGGGCATTGGTGCGGCTGCTAGCTTTCGTTGGTTCAATTACCGGAGTTGCCGCAATTTCTGGTGTCGGCACCGGCAGAACCAGAGGCGCGTTGGTACGGCTGCTGGCTTTCGTCGGTTCAATCACCGGAGTCGCCGCGATTTCTGGTGTCGGCACCGGGATAACGATGGGAGCAGTGGAAGACTTGAGCGTCTTCAGTTCAATGCTTGGTGTAGCTGCCATTTCTGGCGTTGGCACCGGGATAACGATGGGACTTGCTGCTGCCGTTGCCACAGGCTGTGGTGCGACAGCAACTGACTCCTTACGATTGAGAACCTCTTGTGGCAGAGTCACAGATGTCATGGGTTCAGCCGCTATGGCTGACTGTGATGCTTCTGCCGATTCCGATAACTTGGTAGACTCCTCAGACCTCAACTCCGCCAGACTGTCATTTAAGCGGTTCCCTCGCTCTTTCAAGTTGTTTAGAGCAACGTCTTGTCTTGCCTTTAACAAGTCATTGACATTGCCAGGAACCGTGACAGATTCACCCGCTTTTAGTTGATTCACCTCCGACACGGGCACAGATGCGTGCAACTGTGTCGGTTTCACACCATAAGACTTAGATAATGTTTCGGCAGTCTCGCCTGCTTTCACTTCATGAACGATGCCGTTCACGGTTGGAATCTTTAGCTCCTGTCCGACTGGGAGAACGGCACTAGGTTTGATGGCATTGGAAGCCGCGATTGCCTCTGGCTGTACATCATAAGTTTGTGCCAGTCCCCATAGGGTTTGTCCTTCCTGCACCGCATGTTTAACCACTGGTGATGGGGTTGCCTTACCCTCATTTACCACTTTGGTTTCTACAGGCGTTGTCATCGAGGTAGCGACGACTTCTGCCTTCTCTACTGGTGCAGCCGAAATACTCGTACTTGGCTCAACGGGACTGGTTGATAAATTGGGTTCTCCAGCAACTGGCTCAACTGCCATGGCTTCATCGCCTTGCTGAGGCAAGAGTAAGCCAGTCGCACTCATAGAAATTGCCAATCCGATCATGGCAGCAGATGTGCGAGTTCTACGGTTGGCATCGGTTGGAATTGCTCCACCAACCGTCTGCTTCCCTAAATAGAACTTTAATAATGCATCAAAGGAGTCTGCTGCACACGAAGGAACTTGTTTAACCTTCTGCGTAAATGTTCGTTTCAAAAACGACCTCCTGGTGTGTGACGAGCGCTTAACAGTTCCTGATTTTTTTTACAGTCAATGAGGTAACTCACCTCAAGTTGTGATTTGAATCACAGACAACAAGCATACTTAGGCAAGAGTACCCTGCTTTTTTGATTTAGACAAGTTGCTTTTTGAAATAAATCAAGTTGACATGAACCAATAAAATTCTGTACTTGACCGCAACCGCTCGATTCACCCTTAAAGAAGCAATCTATAAGCACCTCAGGAAAAAGATATTTTGACAAGAGACACCGTAGATATTGGCACGGCTGTTGCCAAGGCTTACTGCATAGAACATACTGACTGAGCAGGCTTTTCTCCGGAAGACAACTAGAGATCAAAACAAAACTCAACCGCTTTGCCAAATCGTAATCCATCCAAAACATCCTGCAACCGATTAGTTTAGCAATAGAAGTGAACACAGACGGAACTTTACGCTACTTCCATGCCAGACAACAACCGTAGAAGCTTACCAATATAACCCCCGTAGTGCCCGCTAGTCCGAATCTCAGAAAACTATTGAAATCCTGATTTTCCTTGTGGGGAGCCTATTTCGCCCAATTTTCTCTTGCCGAGTTGGGATGATAAAAATCTATCAATCAGCTCCCAGCAACCTCTCGACTTTTTTATAGAAATTTCTTATAACTACCTGATAATTTTCGTATTGTACATAGCCGAATTAGGTGTCATAAAATTCTGCACATAGAGGTAAATGCACCAAAGCGGTAAAGCAAAATGTTGAAAGTTAATTAGTTGCAATAAACTACGCTGAGAGTAAATACACTTAGTATGTATAGGTAGATACAGTATTAAGTCATGTAGGTGAGGAATCCTGTTGGATGAACTGGGTTGAATCAACAGCAGGTAAAGCAACATCAAACGTTACGGAACAACACTTGAAAGTGATGATCGAGACTCCATCAAATGAATGAGGAGAAAGTGATCGCTAAGGAATTAAACACTGATTATTCATCGTCTGCAAAAGAAGACTTTAGGACGTGGAGATATATAGCTCCAAAGCCGTCAGCGATTAGCTATCAGCTGTCTTGTTTTCCTTGCTCTGTCTTTTGTTTCACACACCTCCCGCTGCCCCTCATCTCTCCAGGAAACCGTTATAGTATTTGCCTCCTCACATTCTTGAACCCAGATTATTCCAAATAGCCAAGCTGACGCCGTGCTTCAAATAAGCCAGCCGCAACACTTACAGACAGATTTAGACTACGAACCCCTGGCTGAGACATGGGGATGTAAACACTAGCATCACAAGCTTCTATGACATTCGGTGCTAAACCCGTGGTTTCACTGCCAAATAATAACCAGTCATTTGTTTGGAACTGGAACTTAACATAACTAGATGCTCCCGCAGTGCTGAAAGCAATCCAGCGTCCGCCCTGCTGCTGGTGAACTGCTTTAAACGTATCCAGTGAGTCATGGGAGTGAAGGTTAACAAAGGGCCAATAATCCAACCCCGCTCGCTTTAGGTAGCGATCGCTAATTTCAAAGCCCAGCGGTCCCACCAAATGCAACTCAGTACCCGTTGCCGCGCAGGTTCGGGCAATATTCCCGGTATTTGGCGGAATTTGTGGATGAACTAGGACAACCCTCAACATGACAGACTTAAGATAGTTAATACTCAGTTGCATTCTGTTGTACCAGAGCAATGGCAGCAGCGCCAAGGGAAACGAGAAGGGACAAGAAGTAAATCGCTCCTTTCCCCTTTAAGCCTTCCCCTCTTCCCTGAGCTTCCACTCCGCCGATGTGAATATCTACCTAAATACAGAGGTGATATATAGATTTTATTAATATGAGGGTGTCAGAAAAAATTGATTAGATATTTTGATTTGTGAACTTACGGTGCTGTGCTAAAAACTAAGCCGCTAACTGTTGGCACAACTTATCTTCTAATTCCCGTTCTTGCTCTGCCATAGCTTGTATCGCTTGTACGATCACACTCCGACCGCTAAGGTCTTCCTCGTAGAGTTTTAGCCACTGCTGAGCCGTGTTACCTTGCCGAAGAATTTTTTTGACAGGAGAGAGGAAGCAACTGAAGCCGTGTTTCTTGGCAGCCGCCCAAGCCTCCGGATAAATTTCCTCAATCCAATCCCGCGCCAAGATTTTCCGTCCATCTTGCCAATGACGTAGTTCAGCATCTAGGCTCAGTTGAGCAACAGCAGACTCATTAGCATCCGTGAGAGCAACCAAGTCAGCCGCACGTTGGGAGGCAGGTAAGGTGCTAGACTCCAAGGGATCAATGCTTGGATCATCAAGCAGTTGAGTAAGACGGGCTTCTAGCAGCGCCATAATCGACAACAGCGCGATCGGGTCTACGACTAAATCACAAATTCTCAATTCCACTCGATTGAGGTCGTAAGGTCGGTGATTGCCATTTGGTCGAACTGATGACCAGAGGTGACGGACATTTCGCATAGTCCCGGCAGCAAGTTGCTCCTCAGTCCACTTGATAAAGTGCGTGTGGCTTTCAAACAAGGGAACATTGGTTGGTGTTTTGGGAAAGAGTCCCCAACGGGTGGAGTGATAGCCTGTCGGCTGTCCATCTAGAAATGGGGAAGACGCACTTAGGGCAAGGTAGAGAGGTGCTTCTACTCTGACCAAACGGCAAGCCCGCATCAACATTTCTGGGTCACTAATTCCAACATTGATGTGGACGCTAGCGGTGACGACTTTGGTGCCGTAGGTTTGCTCGATGTAAGTGTGGTAAGGATTGTTGGGGTCAGAACGTTGGAAGCGATCGCTTCCACCTAATGACAACGTGCTACCAGGAATCAGGGTATAGTCTCCCAGGCGTTTTAAATACTCTCGCAGTTGCTGCCGAGGGCGTACTAAGGCACACAATAAGCGGTCATAGCCATACAACGGGGCTGTGGTATATTCCACATTGCGGTTATCAGGTTCGCGCACAAAACCATCTAGGGACGCGACAATCTGATCGGAGAGACCGACAACATCCCCTTGAGGGGTGCCAGTGTACATTTCAATTTCAAAACCTTTGGATAGCAGCACGGTGTCTCCTAGAGCTTGGTAGAGCGACCTTCTCGATATTTAATGTATCAAGGAAGACGAATTAATTCTTCTTTCAATAGTTTGGCACTAAAGATGGTATTGGCGATAGACCTCACTGGCAGCGCGGTGCAGTATGGAGTGCCGATAGACCAAGCCATCAAGGTCGTCTGCATAGCCGCCACCAATTACAGCCGCTACAGGATAGCCTGCGGCGACACAAGTACTCAATACCTGCATCTCACGGCAGTAAATGCCTGTATCTGTGAGGGCTAGCTTACCTAAGCGATCGCCAACGTGAGGGTCAACGCCAGCATCGTAGAATACTAAATCAGGCTGGAAGTCAGAGAGTAAATCAGGGAGATACTTTGCCAGGGTTTGCAGGTATGCCTCATCATCCATTCCCATTGGTAGGGGAACATCTAAGTCACTTTTTTGTTTAGTACTAGGGAAGTTGACTTCGCAGTGCATTGAGAAAGTAAAAACACTGTTGTCATCTTGGAAGATAAAAGCCGTACCGTCTCCTTGATGAACATCGAGGTCAAGAATCAAGATTTTCTGAGCAAGCCCTAGGTGTTGGAGGACACGCGATGCGATCGCTAAATCATTAAAGACACAAAAACCCGACCCATAACTAGGAAAAGCATGATGGGTACCACCTGCTGTATTGCAGGCTAAGCCGTGTTTCAGCGCGAGTTGGGCAGTGAGGACAGTACCACCTACAGCAGTACAGGTGCGATTGACAAGAGCAGGACTCCAGGGTAAACCGATGCGTCGTTGGGCTTTGGAGTCCAGGGTGCCTTCACAGTAGGCTTGGATATAGTCTGGGGTGTGAACCAGCTCAATCCAGTCTTGAGGGGGAGGATTAGGCGTATGGAATTGCTCTGGAGTAGCAACGCGATCGCTTAGAAGCATTTCGTAGAGTTTCCCAAATTTAGGCATGGGAAAGCGATGCCCCTCTGGGAGAGGTGCAACATAATCGGGATGGTAAATGATTGGCAAGTCCATATCTGAAATTGTGAACTAGCCCAGACGCACTAGATACAAGCTGTCAGCAATCAGCCGTCAGCTTTTTAAAGTCGCCCTACTAACAACTAACAACTAACAACTTCTTTAGCCGCAAGCGTCGCTGGGTCAACAGCTTGCAATTCTCCGTGGTTCAGCATCCAGCAACGGTCAGCAATTTTTAAGAGATCACCAGCATCGTGGGTAACGACAAAGAGTGTCCAGTGAGTTTTGAGCTTCGCCAGCAGATTAACTAGCTGTCGTCGCATTGACCAATCTAAGCCAGCCGTGGGTTCATCCAACATCAGCATATTCGGTTGCCGAATCAACTGGACGGCCAGAGCAAGACGGCGTTGTTGACCACCACTTAAAGCATGGGGGGCAGTGGATAGTGAGATATCAGCAAGTCCAACTTCGCTCAAGGCTTCATGAACCTTCTCGGAACCCAACTCCGGATGACCCATCCGCAATTCTTCCAAAATCGTGCTGCCACAGAAATGTCGCTCTGGGAATTGAAATACCAATCCTCCTAACTGTTGCAGGTGTTCCGGTGTCAGTTCCTGATCTCGCCAATAGACAGCACCTTTAGTTTGCTCCGCTAATCCTGCCAAAATTTCTAATAACGTGCTTTTGCCAGAGCCGCTAGGACCAATCACTAGTCCTAGTTGTTGCGGTGCGAGTTCTAGATTGAGAGATTTTAAAATTGCGATCGGGCTAGCAGGAGGATGGTAAGTTAGGTCTTTGAGATACAGCATCAAGATTGGTACAAGAAAGGATTTTTGGGAATCAAAGCGGATTTAGCGTAGAGCGGCACATCGTGCGTTGCCCTTGCTTGTTCAGGCTCACAGAGAGTTCTCACGGCTGAGAGCTTGTGCCGCAAACCTTCAGGAGAGCGGTTACGAAACGCGCTAAAGGGCGACAACGGCAAGTTAGAGAATGCTGTAAGACTCATCGCTAGAATTATTGATGTCAAGGTTGCTTAACACGCTTGTCAGACCAAGGTCAATTTCACTCGATGGCTGTCAACATAGCTTGCTTAGGTCTTCTCAATTTTGACAAACTTAACGTGAATTCTTCAAACTCTTGTCAATTGGAACCTCGAATCAACCACAACGTCACCCTTTAATTAAGCATCATTTTTAGTGAGGATAACGATGACGACTTGGTTTCCCAACCCAAACAGGACAATCAAAGCCCTTGCTGGTGCAGCGGTTGTGGTACTCGGTTTGTGGGTCACACCCACATTTGCCGGAGACCCCTTTCGCCCCAATGATGGTCGTGATATCGGTGATAACACAGAAGCCGCTTTTAACGCCATCTTTAAGGACGGAAACTACTCACAAGCTCAGCGTTACCTGAGTCAAGCGGAATCCACTGAATCGAATGAACCGCTGGCTTATGCCATGCTTGCCTCTCTGGCTTATACCAGTCAAGATTGGGAAACCTTGAATCGCTACGCAACCAAAACGCTACAAACTGGCGAGAAATTGATTGGGACTGA
Source organism: Symplocastrum torsivum (assembly GCF_059505465.1). Taxonomy (NCBI): domain Bacteria; kingdom Bacillati; phylum Cyanobacteriota; class Cyanophyceae; order Oscillatoriales; family Microcoleaceae; genus Symplocastrum; species Symplocastrum torsivum. The sequence continues at coordinate 111,664 of NZ_JCACKQ010000135.1, forward strand.
CCCCCTGCGCGGTAACCTTTACACAGCAGCAGGTCATTTTTTAGAAGGGGCTTACAATTTCCACAAGGATGGTCCTGTGGGAGCATTGGGCAAGTTGCAAAAAGTCTTTCAGTATCTGGATGAAGCAAAAAAAATTGACCCTAATGACCCAGAGCTAAACTTGCTTACAGGCTACATGGATTTGATGCTAGCTGTGAATTTACCATTTTCTGACCCGGCTGAGGCAATTGAGCGGTTAGAAAAGCATGGTTCTCCTTCGTACTTGGCTTATCGTGGGATTGCGATTGGCTATCGGGATTTGAAACAGTATCCCAAGGCAATGGAATATGTAGATCGTGCGATCGCGTTGACACCAAACAACCCAGAGTTGTCGTACCTGAAGGCGCAAATTTTGGTAAAGCAGGGTAAGAAACCAGAAGCTATAGAATTTTTCAAAAAAGCACTGGAAAAACAAGCTCAATTACCAAGGCGTTATACAGCACAAATTACCTACGAGCAGTGTGTTGCCGAAACTAGCATCAACAATACCAATCGCAATTGCGACGCAGAGCGGGATGCAATTCGAGATGGCACTAAATAAATAGCTGCTGCCGACATTGATACTGCCTTAAATTTTGGATAGGGGTGCATAGCTAGCTGTGTGCCCCTACGAAGGTTTGCATTTAGGGCAGTCACCAAATGAACTTGCTAGCTCACTACTTACCAACCCGATTTAGGATACAAACTGTTACTAATTATAGGTTCTACGTTTAACTCGGTAAGTGCCTCAGGTATAATCTCCGAAGTTGCCAATATTGTTAAGCACTTACCCTAAAAATGGCTCGATTAAAAATTGTTAATAACTTTGATAGTAGTTTTGTCCTTGATCCAGAAGCTAGAGATAATGTATTGAGTTTGTTGAGTAATGAAACCTTTTTGACTCAAGTTGCCGAGCAAGCCCAGTGCGAAAAGGTTGAATTTACCGATTTGCTGTTTCAGCCAGTTCCCTACACAACAACAACGCCAAAGGGAATGCCCGCTGAATTTGAGCAATATCACGAATCTGAGGACTACGTCATCATTAACGTGCCTCCTAACTTTATGTTTAAAGCCAAAATCTTTAATCCAAGTCGCCTCTGTGCGATTTACCGAAAAGTTATATAAAGTTTGTCTTTATTACCAATGACTTCTGAAACACAAATTCTTTCTCTCAACGAACTTGACTATATTTCCTATATTGATGATACAGGAAATTTACCTGAAGAGCTGCAAGGAAAAATTGGGATATATGCCATTTTTGACCAAGATAAAACACTACAACTTGTCAACTACTCGCGTGACATTTACCTTAGTCTCAAACAACACCTAGTACGTCAGCCAAAATCCTGCTACTGGGTAAAAGCCCAAACGATTGATAAACCTAACCGCACTCAATTAGAAACTATTAGAGAGGCGTGGATTACAGAAAATCGAGTAATACCACCGGGGAATAGCTCAGATGAAGCGGCGTGGAATCAGCCTATTGATGCCAAGCTATCGATGACCGATGAAGAGCAGGTAGGCTATGAAAAAAGCGATGAATTGATGCAAATCAAGCTGCTAAAACAAGTTTCACGACGAGTTGAAGCCCAAATTTTAGAAGCCTTGAAATCTCGTGGCGTGCAAACCGAAATTCGCTTCAACCCAAAGCTTAAGGAGAATGGATTGCTTGACTTAAAGTAGAAGCCTATTTCCTTTAGGAGATTTGAGAGTCCTTCAACACGAGTAAAATTCAGGCAATAACTGGGTGTTCAGCAACACCCTTTTTATTTATAGAAAAAGCGTTTCTTTTATCTCTTATGACACCAACGCCATTAAATATACTAAATAATCGCTATCGGGTACTCCAGACACTGGGGGCTGGTGGGTTTGGCAACACCTTTCTTGCCGAAGATACTCATATGCCTTCGGGACGGAGGTGTGTGATTAAACAGCTTAAGCCAGTGACGCATGATCCCAAAACTTACGAGGTAGTAAAAGAGCGATTTCAGCGGGAAGCGGCAGTTTTGGAGGAACTCGGAGAAGGACATCCTCAGATTCCTCGCTTATTTGCGTATTTCTCAGAAGCGGGTCAGTTCTACTTAGTGCAGGAATGGATCGAAGGCGACACCCTAACGAAGAAGGTAGAACAGGCAGGAAGGCTGAATGAGAATGAGGTGAAGGCGATACTAGCGAGTTTATTGCCCGTGCTGGATTTTGTTCACAGCCGCCGGATGGTTCACCGCGATATCAAGCCGGATAACATTATTATTCGCAAACGTGACGGATTGCCAGTGCTGATTGATTTTGGCGCAGTCAAAGAAGCGATGAATACAGTGGTGAATAATCCGGCTAACTCGGCTGAATCAATGGTGATTGGAACGCCTGGATTTATGTCTGGTGAGCAAGCCGCAGGACGCCCAACTTATGCGAGTGATTTATATAGTTTAGGGTTAACGGCAGTTTATTTGCTCACGGGCAAATTGCCTCAAGAGTTACAGACGGACGATCGCACAGGTGAGTTGTTGTGGCGCCCGTTAGCTCCAAATCTCCACTCTAACCTGGCAACGGTAATTGATCGAGCGATTCGATTCACGCCACGCGATCGCTTTTCCACAGCAAGAGAAATGCTCAATGCCTTACACTCAGACGGTGCCGCGTCAGAGATGGCAACAGTAGCCGTTGCACCAGGAGGTTTACCCCAAGCGCCACGTTCAACCCCACCAATCACAAATCCTGCCCCTCAACAAACGCTGCCTGTAGGGACAAGTCCGGTCATACAACAAAACAGGGGGCAAAAGCGTGTAATTTTTGGTGCGGCCATTGCTGGGGCAGTGCTGGCGGGTGCGATCGCATTAGCTGTAGGATTAACGCGATCGCCAAATAACTCCAGTCCAGTCTCATCATCCTCTGATCCAACAACCGAACAACCCACCGCACAGCAACCTCCATCCCCAACACCGCCCCCGCCACCACCTGAAAACACACCGTCGCCAATTCCGCCTGAATCCTCCTCTGAACCATCAGCGCAAGCACCTTCACCAACACAGACACCTACTGCATCCTTCCCGACACAAGTTATTCCTGTTCCTCCACCCGAAACAGAGAACAACAACTCAAATTCAACTCCACCCAAGAACGTTCCTGGTTTTGCCCCAGGCACGCAATCGAGGGCTGTGATAGAAGAGTTAGGTAGTCCAACCAAAAACTCCAAAGGTGTGTGGCCGAATACCCGTGCCGTACTTTATGAGGAGTATGTGCCTGGTCAGGTCAGCTTGGGATATTTGTTTGACCGTGATTCCAGGCGTCTTCGCCAAACAGAGGCATCTTTTTCTCCAGAGGTTCAGCTTCAGACAATATCAGGAACGCTGGATCAGATGCTTAGTGGCAATGTCACAGGAGACATTGAGCAAGGACTCGAATCTGTTTATGAACGCCAATCCAATCGCTATCGGTTTGAGACGGGTGGAACCAATCGCTTAAAAGGTGTAATTGAACGTAATAAAAGCGATCGCATCTACGTTGCTGTTTGGGAAGCGGATTTGCACTAGACCTGTCCGGAAATTAAAATCTAGCCTAGGAACAAGGGTTTCAGGTTAATTTTCGGACAAGTCTACTAAGAGCAACACTGACCAATGAATCATTACAGACGCAAAAAACTATTTGCGTTATCTTAAAAGAAGAATGTCTAAGAAGAGAGGGAAACCTCCGTCCTTCTGGAGACGAGTAATTTAAAGTGTGAGGATTGCATAACAGTTCCTGTGAAAGAAGCATACGAAAGAAGCCCAGCCGTCACCCGCTGGGCTTTCTTATTAGGAGAAAAAACACAGGAATTGTATCAACATGAATCAACTGGCGAAAGAACGCCGCTAGATTGAGCGCTTTGTTTCCATTTATTTCCTAAAAATAGGGGTGCGTGAAGAAATAAGTCATTTTCCTACTCTCAAAAATTTTGCAAGGCTAGACTGAAATTAAGAGTAAGAGGAAATACTCATGGTACTAGCAATTCAGGTGCAATCTTCCCAAGTCACCAAAGAGGAATCTCTGGTTCTCTGGTTTGAAGAAGTAGGAATTTCCGATATTTCCCTGGTAGGTGGTAAGAATGCCTCCCTTGGTGAAATGATCCAAGAACTAACATCCAAGGGCGTAAAAGTTCCCACAGGGTTTGCAACTACAGCTTATGCCTATCGTTACTTCATTAAGGCAGCAGGCTTAGAAGAAAAGCTACGCGAACTATTTGCTGATTTGGATGTTGATAATGTTAGCAATCTCCAAAAACGCGGTAAACAAGCTCGTTTATTAATCCTCAGCACACCCTTTCCCACTGAACTTCAAGCCGCAATTATAGAAGCTTATCAAAGGATGTGTTCTCGCTATAGTGAAGATACAGACTGTGCTGTTCGTTCTTCAGCAACCGCAGAAGACTTGCCAGATGCAAGCTTTGCAGGTCAACAGGAAACTTATTTAAATATTCACGGAATTAAGAGTGTTCTAGAATCCTGCCAGAAATGCTACGCTTCCTTATTTACTGCTCGCGCAATTTCCTATCGGCAAGCAAGAGGCTTCGACCACTTTAGTATCGCAATTTCCGTCGGCGTTCAGAAGATGGTGCGTTCTGATTTAGCTTCCTCCGGAGTCATGTTCTCAATTGATACCGAAAGTGGCTTTAAGAATGCTGCACTAATTACAGCCGCCTATGGTTTAGGAGAAAACGTTGTCCAAGGGTCAGTTAATCCTGACGAATACTTTGTTTTCAAACCAACCTTGAAAGACGGCTATCGCCCAATTTTGAAAAAATCATTGGGCACAAAAGAACTGCGAATGGTCTACGACCTTAGTGGTTCAAAGCTAACAAAAAATGTTCCTGTTCAGCAGTCTGAACAGGAGAAATATTGTTTAACGGATGATGAAATCCTGCAACTCGCTCGCTGGACGGTGCTGATTGAGGAGCATTATTCTGCTGTCCGTAACACTTATACTCCGATGGATATTGAGTGGGCAAAAGACGGGCTAACCGGAGAACTATTTGTTGTGCAGGCGCGTCCAGAAACTGTGCAGTCTCAGAAGACGAAGAACGTCCTGCGTAGCTACGAAATTAAACAATATAGTGATGTCTTAGTTACAGGTCGAGCAGTTGGGGCTGCAATTGGTCAAGGGAAAGCCCGTGTCATTCTGGATGTTAGTCAAATCAATTTGTTCCAGCCTGGGGAAGTATTAGTCACCAACAGAACTGACCCAGATTGGGAACCGATTATGAAAAAAGCAAGTGCGATTATTACTAACCAAGGTGGACGCACTTGCCATGCCGCGATTATTGCACGGGAGATGGGGATTCCTGCAATTGTCGGCTGTGGTGATGCGACAGATGTGTTGAATACAGGTCAAGCAGTGACGATTTCCTGCGCTGATGGGGAAGAAGGAAAAGTTTACTCTGGGCTACTACCCTTTGAGGTGAAAGAAATTCCCTTAGACAACCTACCTCGCACTCGTACCCAAATTTTGATGAATGTAGGCAACCCCGTACAAGCCTTCGGGTTGTCAGCGATTCCCTGTGATGGTGTAGGATTAGCGCGATTGGAGTTTATCATCGCCAATTACATCCAGGTACACCCATTGGCATTGATTCACTATCACCAACTGGAGGATGAACAGGTTAAGGCGAAGATTGGTAAGCTGACAGTGCTTTATGAAGACAAGCCTCAGTTCTTTGTCGATAAACTGGCTCGTGGCGTTGGCATGATTGCTGCTGCTTTTTATCCTAAGCCAGTGATTGTCCGGATGTCCGACTTCAAGACCAATGAATACGCCAACCTCCTAGGCGGCAAGCAGTTTGAGCCGAAGGAAGAAAATCCCATGCTGGGCTGGCGTGGAGCATCGCGTTACTACGATGAAGAGTACCGTGATGCCTTTGCCTTGGAATGTCTTGCACTCAAGCGGGTGCGGGAAGAGATGGGCTTGACTAATATCATCCCGATGATTCCCTTCTGTCGGACTCCGGATGAGGGGCGTCAAGTGCTGGCTGAAATGGCTAAAAATGGTTTAAAGCGGGGTGTCAACGGCTTACAAGTCTATGTGATGTGTGAGTTACCGAGTAATGTCATCCTGGCTGATGAATTCGCTGAAGTGTTTGACGGGTTCTCGATTGGCTCTAATGATTTGACACAACTAACTTTAGGTTTAGACCGTGATTCGGCTTTAGTGGCTCATATTTTTGATGAGCGCAATGAAGGTGTGAAGCGGATGGTGAAAATGGCGATCGCAACTGCAAAGGAAAAAGGTCGTAAAATCGGTATCTGTGGTCAAGGCCCAAGTGACTATCCTGAGTTTGCGAAATTCTTAGTAGAACAGGGAATCGACTCCATGAGCCTTAATCCTGATTCTGTCCTAAAGACACTCTTGATGGTGGCAGACGTTGAAGGAATTGGGGATTAGGGATTGGGGGCTGGGGATTAGGGAACTTCGCCCAGTCCTTAGTCCAAGAAGGCAGAAGCTAGGAGGCTCCAGGGCAGAAGGAATATTGCTTGCACAGTAAGCTTTTTAACCTTTTTTAACTGGATAAGCTATTCCACATTTAACTTGCTCCCGTCGGGACGGGCAAGATGCCCATCCCACAAGATTTTTGTCAATTCCGTGTAGCGGTACTAGCCTGGAATCCCCCTAATCCCCTTGACGCTTCAACTGAAAGGCAGCACCAACTGCTGCACCCGCTCCTGCTAGCAAGCCAACGCTCATTCCGTGGACTGTTTTGTGAATGGGGTCTTGGGTCAAGCACTCACTCGTTAAATTATTGGCTTCCAAGCATTGATTAGTCGATGCCCAGCTTGTAGTACCGCCAAGAATGACGCCAGTGATACTACAGGTTGCGATCAGAATTAAGAAGCGGTTATTTTTTCTACCCATGGATGGATGCAAAAAAGCTAATAATGGCTGTGTCTTCTCATCTACTTTACCTATCTCTGGGCAAAATGTAACCGTATTTCTACCCAACTTTATCGTTGTTTTAAGATTAGCCAAAATTTCGCCTTGCGGCTTCGCTTATTCAATTCGCCAATTGAACGGCAGACGGGCATAGACACCTCTAGGGTCATTCATCATTTTGAGAAGTGCTAAATCGGCTTGTAGCTTCATAAACTCGGCAGTCAAGGGATTCGCTTGTTCTGCCTTTTGGGTGCTTGCCTCATCGGTAAATGTCTTCAAAATCCGTTCTTCTAAGCTGCGAACTTCTGGATACTCTTGCAGTTCCCAGTTATTTCCCAGTTTGGCTTGTTTAGCCGCATAGTTGATCGCATCCTCGATCCCGCCCAGGTCATCGACTAACCCCAGTTGCTTAGCATCTTGACCTGACCAAACCCGCCCCTGAGCAATTTGTGCCACTCTTTGTGCCGGAAGTTTTCGAGATTCAGCGACTTTGTTGAGGAACTGGTAGTAAATTTGGTTAACTGAACGTTGTGCGATCGCTAATTCTTGAGGTGTCTTGGGACGAGAAACCGTAGAACTATCCGCATAACGACCCGTTTTCACAACATCCCAAGTGATGCCGTTGTCGTTTGCTAGCTTTTGAACATTAAACTGTAGTCCAAACACGCCGATGGAACCCGTAATCGTACTCGGTTCTGCAAAAATATGATTGGCTCCTGTGGCAATCCAATAGCCTCCAGAAGCCGCATAATCGCCCATTGAGACAATCACTGGCTTCTTCTCGCGAGTGAGACGGACTTCCCGCTGAATCACCTCAGAGGCTGTAGCGCTACCACCAGGGCTATTAATCCGCAGCACCACTGCCTTGACATCCTCATCCAAACGCAACTGGCGCAACTGTCGAGCAAAGCTATCACCACCGACTTGCTGGGCACCCCCTTGACCATCAACAATTTCACCGTCGGCATACACTAATGCCACTTTATTGTCGCTGCTCTTCTTGGAGTCATTACTTTCAACGTTGCTGTAGGTCGCCAAGTTAATCTGCTCAAACGATTTATCGTCCTCGTCACTGCCAGTTAGCTTCTTGAGGTCAGCCACAACTTGGTCAAGGTAGGCAACCTGATCCACCAAACCTCGTTGACGTGCCTGTGTTGCCATCAACTCCCCTTGAGTATCAGCAATTGCTTGTAACTGTTGAGGCGTGGTTTTACGACTCTTGCTAACTGTCGTGATAAATTCACTCCAAAGATCGTTCAACAAGCTTTGAGTCTGCTGTCGATTTTCCAGACTTAATTTTTTGAGAACGAACGGTTCAACGGCTGACTTATACTTTCCTACCCGAATCACCTGAACACCAACACCGTATTTTTGTAGTGCCCCGGTGTAGAAGAGTGGCTGAGAGCTAAAGCCATTGATTTCCATAACCCCCATCGGATTGAGAATAACTGTATCTGCCACAGAACTCAGATAGTATTCCTTTTCTCCTAGATCGACATCGTAGGCAATTATTTTTTTCCCAGATTTGCGAAAACGTTCCAAGGCTTCACGGACTTCCTTGAGTGTTGCCAAGCCAGTGCCGCTACCTGTTGAGGTTTTACTCCCATCCAAGTAGACGGCAACAATTCGCTCGTCTTTACGCGCCTTTTCTAAGGTATCCAGAACTGTGCGTAGGGTAATAGATGTTGTACTATCGCCCGATAGCGCCTCTCCAATCGCCTCGCTGGTGCTTGAGGTTGGATCAGTATCAGTAATGCTTAGCGACTGATCAAAAACCAGCACTGACTTATCCTTAACTTGTGGGCCTGTGTCTCTAGAGGCAGCGGCGATTAATAAAAAGATCAGTCCACCAGTTCCTAAACTAAAGAACAAAATGAGACCTGCAAGGCTGCCAACCATGCTGGCAAAGGTTTGCTTAAGGAATTGACGCATTTGGTGTGAGGGGATGAGAGGGTGAGGAGGTGAGCGAGTGTTAGCGTAGCCTAAACTCAATGTGAGAGGGCTGGATAGGCATTATAGATTCAAAATTTGTAATTCATGCATTCCTTTACCATACTTCTGAATTATTAATCACTCATTTTCAATATCTTTATGCTAACTTTTGCAAGGCGTTCGAGTGTTTGAGTTGAGATAGATTAGCATTACCCGTGCAGAAGAGAACGGTGGTAATTTCTGCACTCAATAGCTGTACTAGGGACTCAACGGCATCGGTTGATTCGGCGGCGGCTTGAAGGAAGGGCAAGGCTAAACCCGCAATGTCCGCTCCCAGTGCGATCGCTTTGGCAACATCTAAGCCATCACGCAGTCCTCCAGATGCAATTAAGGGAATTTCTGGTGCGATCGCTCGGATACTCGTAATACACTCCGCTGTTGGCAAGCCCCAGTTAGCAAATGTCAATCCCAACCGCCGCTGCTGGATATTTAAGGCTCGTTCACTTTCCACCTTTGCCCAAGAGGTTCCACCCGCACCTGCGACATCAATCGCTGTGACACCCGCATCGAGTAGCTTCTGTGCCATGGCAGCAGAGATGCCATTTCCCACTTCTTTAACAATCACTGGTACAGGGATTTTGTTGCACAGAATATTGATTTTGTCAATTAATCCCTTAAAGTTAGTATCCCCTTTCGGTTGAATGCACTCTTGCAAGGGATTGAGGTGCAAAATTAAAGCGTCAGCTTCTAAAAGGTCTATCACACGTAGACACTCAGCCAGCCCATAACTGTAGTTCAGCTGAACCGCGCCAAGATTGGCAAATAAGAGAATATCTGGGGCGTGCGATCGCACAGCAAATGTATCAGCCACCTGCGGATTCTCCACCGCTACTCGCTGGGAACCGACACCCATTGCTAGCTTGTAATGTTGGGCAACTTCAGCTAAACGAAAATTAATCGTTTTTGCCTGTTCTGTTCCACCTGTCATCGAAGAAATCAGCAACGGGACTCCCAGCCATTTCCCCAAAAACTTCGTTCTTATATCAATCTCACTGCGGTTTAGTTCTGGCAGACAACAATGGGTGAAGCGGTAGCCCTCCAGTCCATTGGTTACGCCATGAAATTGCACATCTTCATCCAGACAAATCCGTATATGGTCTGCTTTCCGGGTCTGGGTCTCTCTCATATCTTCAAACTTTACTCTATGCCGGTTGATTGACAATTTTGATTGTCCCATCGAGATTGTGCCTCACTCGCCCTCACCTCTCAAAACTCAACACTTGTCTACCTCTCTATATCCCTACTTCCCCATCTCAAAATGTTGACGAAGGCAGAAGGCGAACAAGGTAGAAGGCGAAAAGGCAGAAGGGTTACATAAAAGCTGAAGGCGCAAGGCAATACATTGGGTTACTGCCCAGCGTTAAAGATTTGTTGTGCCGTCAAGTTCAGTTCTGGGAATATTGGGGATTCGATGCGCGAACCTTCCGTAAACTGCTTAAGTTGGTATTCACCCTTGACTAATTGGTAGACACTAAGCGTAGGTCGTTTTGGGTTGCCGATGTAGCGCCTACCGCCTAATCATAGATAGTCTACAATCCAATACTCAGGAATGCCCATCGCTTCGTAGTCCTCTAGTTTTAGGGCATAATCATCGCTCCAATTTGTTGAAACGACTTCTATAACCAAACGAACGGAAGTTCCCAGCATGATAATGGATTCCCTTTCCCAGTGAGGTTCGTTGTCAGTAACGCCAATCTTATCTAGGACGATGACATCTGGTTCATAACTCGACTCTCGTGCAGGTTTGACGACACATTCCTTGGGAATGAAGTAAGGCAGTCGAGAGCGCCGAATTTCTAGGAACAGTTCGCCGGATGTAAACCCGGCTACCTCCGAGTGCGAGCCCGTTGGTTTAGGCACCTCAAAAATTACTCCGTCGTGCAGTTCGTAGCGTGTTGATGAGTTATCTGGATACCAGGCAATGAATTCATCAAAGGTTAAAGTCTTGGGTATGGCTTGAATCATGGCGAAAGCTCCTTTAGAAAACCATGTCATCCAGTAGCGCTGTTACTTCCTGCTGGTCTTTGTCCGTACTTTCAAGATAGCCACCCATGCAAGTAGAGCGAACTAACATTGCGATGAAAATCCCTCTCCCTTACCACCTAACCCCTAATACCTATTTTCTAGATTTGCAGATATGCGATCGCATAACACTCATCAAGAGAGGGTTCTGATTAACTCCACACCATCTCGTCCATCTACATCTTGGAGATAAACTTTTACCTGTTCTTCGGCAGATGTTGGTAGCTGCTTGCCCGTAAAGTCTGGGCGAATCGGCACCTCACGATGTCCTCGGTCTACTAGAACCAATAAGCGAATCGCTTGCGGTCTACCATATTCCGTTACCGCATTCAGGGCAGCGCGAATCGTGCGCCCTTTATAAATGACATCATCCACCAACACGATTGTCTTGCCTGAAAGATCAAAAGGAATCTCACTTTTCGCTGGTGTCCGAACGCTAATCTGATCCAGGTCATCCCGATAAAACGTAATATCTAGCGCCCCCACAGGCACCTGTACCTGTTCTAGTATTTCGATCTGACGCCCCAAAAGCTTTGCTAAAGGAACGCCTCTAGTATAAATACCCACTAGTACAAGTTTGGACAACTCTCCAGATTTTTCAATAACTTGAGAAGCCAAACGGGTAATTGTACGGCGTAGGTCTTCGGCTGAGAGAATTTCAATAGTTTGAGTAGGCATCCCACTTAATGATTTAGTACCATTCCCTTGAGGGTACTATGGTGTACGAGTAACTTCCTGTTTTGGCTAGAGAAATTTAGAGGTTGAAAGAAGTTCAGAACGGAGGAGTATTGATAAGCTGTTGTGCATCTTAATTGTAGATTATTGAGTTATGAAAACAAAAAGAATTCATCACGTTGCTATTATTTGCTCTGATTATCAGACATCGAAGCATTTTTATGTAAATGTTTTAGGGTTTTCAGTAATTAATGAAACCTTTAGAGAATCCAGAAATTCTTACAAATTAGATTTACAACTAAATAGCGGTGATTGCATCGAGCTTTTTTCCTTTCCCAACCCTCCCCAGCGTGTTAGCCGACCCGAATCTTGTGGTCTAAGACATTTAGCCTTTGAGGTTGATGATATCGCTGAATCAGTTGCCTATCTCCAAGCCAAAGATGTGAAGGTAGAAGAGATTAGAACTGACGAGATTACAGGAAAGCGTTTTACCTTTTTCCAAGACCCAGACGGCTTACCCTTGGAGATATATGAAAGTTAGAATTTTCTAATAAAATTTTGATTAGTATTTTGTGTCTAAGATAGCTAATATTTACTCTCTTTTAGAGTTGACTTGTGAATGTAAGGGAAGGCTAATAGTAAATGTCGTTCCTCGACCTAATTCACTATCTACAACAACCCTACCATTATGCAAGTTCGCACATTCTTTAATAATTACTAATCCCAATCCAACGCCCGGAGCCGTACCAACATTATTACCCCGAAAGAATGCATTAAATATATGAGCTTGGTCAGTAGGAGAAATACCAATACCTTGGTCAGATATGCGAAACACCAGCTCATCGTGTTGAAAAATCAACTCTAACTGAATCTCGCTACCCTCAGGAGAATAATTGATAGCATTGGAGAGCAAGTTCCTTAGCATTGATCGTACAAGTTTTTCGTCTAGAAGTACGTTAGTAACAGCGCCTTGGTACTCCACATTAATTGTGTGTTGATGCTCTGTATTTGACCGAAATTCTGTAACGAGTTCACGAACAATGGACTCTACATCTACTGGTGCTGGAGTGAACTGTATTGTCCTAGCTTCAGCTTGGTTAACAAGTAGCACATCATTGACTAGCTTTGTTAAGTATTGAACAGCTATTTTAATTCGCTCGAAATGCTTCTTCTTTCTTTCCTCAGTCCATTTTAAACTATAGTGTTCAAGCAACTCAGTAGAGGTCAGGATTGTAGTAAGTGGGGTACGGTATTCATGTGAAACGGTAGCAACAATTCGTGACTTTAATTCATTGAGTTCTCGTTCTTTCTCAAGAGCAAAGATTAGTTCATTTTCTAAATGCTGACGGCGCTCAATTTCTGCTCGTAGTTGTTCATTTATCTGCCGCAATTGAGCATTACTCTCCTCAACTCGATTTCCTAGTTCTTCATTGGTTTGTTGTAGAGTGGCATGAGCTTGCTGTTGCTCAGTAATATCATGGAAAACTAAGACAGCTCCAGTAATTTTACCTTCATCATTTTTAATCGGTGCAGCACTATCATCAATTGGGATTTCTCTACCATCTTTTGTAATCAGGAGAGTGTGGTTTTCCAAGTCTACACTAACGCCCTTCTGGAGAGCTAACGTGACTGGATTATTAATAGTTTCTCTTGTTCTTTCGTTGATTGCTTGGAAAACCTGGGTTAAATCATTACCTAAAACCTCTTCTTGTTTCCAACAGGTGAGCGCTTCGGCAACCGGATTCATAAAGGTGATTAGCCCTTGAGAGTCGGTGGTAATCACAGCATCACCAATACTTCTCAGTGTCGTTGCTAGCCACTTCTCTCTCTCATAACGCTGTTGCTCCATCTGGTGATTGTAGAGAGCGACTTCAATAGTTGTGCATAAATCTCTTGCCTCAAAAGGCTTGAGAATATAACCATATGATTGGCTGACTTTCGCTCGATTGATAGTTTCCTCATCCGTGTAAGCTGTGAGATATACAACTGGAATGTGGAAGCGACTGCGGATTTGTCCTGCTGCCTCAATACCATCAACTTTTCCCTTGAGTTTAATATCCATCAGCACTAAGTCAGGGTGTGTTTCTTCAACCGATTGAATCGCGGCTTCTCCGGAGGTAAGATTTGCCACGACTGTATACCCAATGCCTTCTAACCGATTTTGAATATTAAGGGCTACAATACTTTCGTCTTCAACAATTAAAATTCTTGCTCTTCCCATTTTTCTTTAAATCTCCTAATGATTTATTTCTAAAAAGCTAATCCTAAATTCGGTTCCGGCGTTACGGTTCACGGCAATTGTTCCCTCAAGTTGTTTAGTGAGAACATTGACTAATTTAAGTCCTAAGGATTTCACATGATCTAAGTTGAAATTAGCGGATAGCCCGATTCCATTATCCTTTACTATTAGTTTTCTCTGACCATTAAGGCTGGATTGAAAAATAACAGTAATGACTCCTTCTTTGCGATTTGGAAAGGCATATTTAAGAGAGTTTGAGATAAGTTCATTAATAATTAATCCGCAAGGTATTGCTGTGTCAATATTTAAGGATATATCGTCTATATTTAGATTTAAAGTAATATTTTCAGCCTTCACTCCATAGACTTGAAATAAGTAGCTTGTCAAGGTTTCAACATAATCAACAAAAATAATTTTGGCACAATCTTTAGATTGATACAATTTCTCATGGACAAGTGCCATAGATCGAATACGGCTTTGACTTTCGCGGAAGATCTCCAACATCGGTTGATTTTGAATATGCTGAGATTGCAAATCAAGCAGGCTGGAGATTACCTGTAAATTATTTTTGACTCGATGGTGAATTTCCTGAAGTAAGACTTCTTTTTCCTGTAGCGATTCTTTAATTTTTATCTCTGCAAGTTTGCGCTCACTAATATCTACATCAATTCCAGCTATCCGGGCTGGATTACCAGTTTCGTCGTAAATGACTCGCCCTTTAGCTTCTAGCCAACGAATGCTCCCATCCGGTAATAAAATGCGGAATTCTATGTCGTAACCTTCTCCCGTCTCAATGGCATGTTGTTCGGCTTTGTTAAATAACTCGTGGTCGTCCGGGTGAAGAATTTTGAGAAAGGCATCATTGGTATCATCAGCTGTGTTGGGAACCCAACCCAACATTCGTTGAAGGCTTTGTGAACGAATGACTTTTCCGGTTTGAAGATTCCACTCCCAAAAGCCCATGTTGGCAGCATCTAATGCCAGGTGTAGTAAGGCTTGTGATTGGCGCAGTTGCTCCTCGGCAAACTTGCGATCGCTAATGTCGAGATTGATTCCAGCCATCCGCACTGGTAAACCAGATTCATCGTAAAAAACTTGGCCTTTGCTGGCAAGCCAACGGATGCTCCCATCGGGCATGATGATACGGAATTCGATGTCGTAACCTTCACCTGTCTCAATGGCATGTCGATCCGCTTCCTTGAGCAACTTGTAGTCGTCCGGGTGAAGGGTTTTAAAAAACCGATCTTTAATCTCATCAGCCGTATTAGGAACCCAGCCATACAGACGTTCCAGATTGCTTGAGCGGGTAACTTTTCCGGTTTGAAGATTCCAATCCCAGAAGCCCATGTTGGCAGCATCCAATGCAAGGCGCAGTTGCTCTTCTGATTGGCGTAGCTGTTCTTCGGCAAACTTGCGATCGCTAATATCTAAGTTGACCCCAGCCATCCGTACTGCCTTGCCCGTCTCATCGTAAAAAACTTGACCTTTGCTTTGAACCCAACGAAGGCTTCCATCAGGTAGAATAATGCGGAATTCACTATCATAGCCGTCACCTGTCTCAAGCGCACGTTCGTCGGTTTGCCGGATGTGATCGCGGTCTTCTGGATGAACAAGTTCTAGAAATTCTTCGTAGGTAACACCAGAGGGATTGGGAGTAAAGCCATACAGTTGCTGGAAATTATTTGACCGAATGATTTTTCCAGTTTGAAAATTCCAATTCCAACTGTCCATCCGCGCTGCCTCCAAGGCAAGGCGCAATTGTGCTTCTGATTCCCGGACTTGCTCCTCAGCAAGCTTACGCTCTGTGATATCAGTGCAAACACCAAAAACGTGAAAGGCTTGACCATCTTTTGAAAGCAGTGGCTTTTTAATCACACTCCACCAGCGCACTGCCCCTGTTGGCGTGTGGCAAGGCACTTCTGGACTACATTTAGTCTGTAATGTTGTTAATACTTCCAAGTCTTCCTTAACGAACAGCTTTACATCGGCTGGGTCGAGCATCACCTCAGCGTCTGTATGCCCTAACAAATCTTCTACGGCTATGCCATGAAAATCTGCACAGGCTTTGTTGGCAAGGATATACTTACCTTCCCGATCTTTAACGAAAATTCTATTAGGATTGGTATCAATAATTATTTGGAGAAACTCTTTTTGGGCTTTGAGTGCCTCCTGCGCTAGCTTGCGTTCAGTGATATCAGTAGCAACGCCCAAGATTTGACAGACTTGACCATCACTTGAAAAGAGTGGCTTTTTAGTAGTTTGATACCAGCGTCCTTCCCCACTTAAGGTGTGGAGTTCTTCTGGCATGAACTTTTGCCGTAACGTAGCAATCACTTCCTGGTCTTGATCAATGTAGTCCTCTACAGAGGCTTGATTGGGATGCAAATCCGCCGCCGTCTTGCCGATTACGTCTTCAACAGTTGTTCCGTGGCAATCAGCATAGACTTGATTGGCAAGTACATACTTCCCCTCTGTATTAATGACAAAAATTGCATTCGGATTACTATCAATAATAGTTTGGAGAAACTCCTTCTGAGCATTGAGTGCTTCCTCTGCCTGTTTGCGTTCAGTGATGTCAATTCCCACTAATACAGCCATGGTGCTTTGCTGGTACTTCTGAGCAGCAATCAGATAGCTTCGAGTTGAGCCGTTGACTTGTACCTCAATAACTTGGCGGTCTGTTTGAGCAGAACTAGCGAGAAACTGAGTCATAAATTGAGTGAATTCAGGACTGTTTTTTAGAAAGCCCAGTTCTTTACCGACAAAGGCATCTGGAGATAAATTGAAGCTGTCAGATAGTTGTCGGTTAACGCCAAGATATCGCCCTTGGGCACTAATCCAAGAAACATACCCAGGCACAGCATCCAAAACTGCCCGTAGTTGCTCTTTTGCCTGCTGTAGTTCTAATTCGGCTTGCTTCCGTCGAGTAATGTCAGTGGCAATGCCAAGAATTTGACTAACTTGACCATGACTGGAAAATAAGGGCTTTTTGATTGTTTGGTACCAACGCCTTTCTCCAGTTACTGTGTAGCAAGATTGTTCGGGGATAAACTTCTGCTGTAATGTGGTAAATACTTCCCGATCTTGAGCTACGCACTGCTCTACGTCTTCTGGATTTGGATTCACCTCAGCGTCTGTCTTGCCCAACACATTTTCAAGACTTATACCATAAAAATCAGCATAAGCTTGATTGGCAAGTGTATATTTTCCCTGCCGATTTTTGACAAAAATGAGGTTGGGATTAATATCAAGGACAGCTCGGAGAAATTCTTGTTGACTTTTAAGGGCTTCCTGTACGGCAGAACGCTCGGCAATCTCTTGCTGGAGTCGTATATTAGCTTGTTCGAGTTCGGCAGTACGTTCAGCGACTCGTTGTTCTAGTTGATCACGAGCTTGGAAAAGTTCTAATTCTGCGTGTTTGCGATCGCTAATATCTTGGATCATGCCGATCGCATACTGCGGTAAGCCGTTGGCATCACAAACAACTGAAACGGATACATTGACCCAGATAATACACCCGTCTTTGCGGAAGCAGCGCTTTTCCAAGCTGAAGCGAGTACGTTTGCCCAAAAATAGCTCCTGAAACAAATTCGCGTTCTCTACCTGATGTTCGGGATGCGTCAAGTCGATACAAGATAGGTTTTGGAGTTCTGTATCTGTGTAGCCGAATAGCTCCTGAAAAGTCGGATTGGTTTGAAGAAACCTGCCGTTTGAATCAACAAGTACTATCCCAATCGGAGCAGACTCAAACATTGTCCGGAAGCGCTCCTCACTTTGTTTGCGCTCAGTAATGTCTTCTGAGAGTCCAGCAATCCCCCACGTTTCCCCAAATGGATTTTGAACGGGAAAAGAACGCGATCGCACCCAGCGAATTGAGCCATCCGGTCGCACAAGCCGATACTCCGCTCTGTATTCCCCCTCAAGGAGATTGCCAAAAGCAGCAACGACTCGCTCTCGATCACTTGGATGGATGGAATCCACAATCAAGTTTAGATGACCACCAGGATAGGTGTACAAGCTCTCACGCAGACGACCCCAAATTGTCTCAAAAGCTGGACTGACGTAGAGCAACTGTTGATAATCCGCTGATGTCAACCAGAAAGCTTCCTGAATCTGTTCTGTCATTTCACAAAGTTGCTCTTGTTTATTTGCAGGGCTTCTTTAAATCCCTTACTTTTAGTAATATCTCGTTTGGTCAATGTCACTTTATTAATAAGACTATCTTTTTACAATCCACATAGAATCAGCTTAATATTGAAGCTGTTAGTCATCATCCTGGTATAGCAGAAGGCAGAAGGTTTATCACGAGTACGTGGTTGTTTCAGCCCTTAAATCTGTCCTAACCTTTATGGCTACAGCCAGACATACTCCCATTCAAGAGCGACAACCCTAAAAGCGCTTTGCTAACTGATGCCTGCTCAACGCTTTTTGAAGTGCCTAGAGTTTAGACAAAAGATACCGTTGACCTTATAGTTCCCTAATTGAAGGCAAAATGAACTCTAAAACTGGACACAAATACATCCCCCTAGGAAGGAATTGTGAGAAGTTCTCCAGTTGGTCTGTGATCAGCTTTGTGCCTTTAAGCGGTTACATGAATGAAAGTGCGATCGCTTTTTGTTGAAAAACTTGTTACAAACTCAGTTGTGAAATGTTTTGCGCTTCTTGGGCTTCCAACCTAGCCAGCGTTGTAGCGGCATCGGCTAACTGTAGAGCCAGATTTGCTCGACTAGTCGGGTCTTTCTCCTTCCAGAGATCTTGCCCCAAGCAATACACCCGATAACGGTATGCCTTGATTGACTGTGATGGAATGACCTTGACTGTCATAGTTACAACCTGCTTTCTACAGAAGCTTGAATTTGCAGTAAGATTCGTTCCGGTTCCAGGTAAACAAACGTTAGTAAGATTACCTTATCCTCAGCATTGATGATTACATCATAAGTTGCTTCTATTGGTTGAACCTGTTCATGCCTCACAACTACAGTGTATTGACCAGTACGAAGGTCATCAAAGCCTGCATCCGCATAGATCAATTCAACAAGTTCTTCTGCCAGCACTTGCCCATCTTGTCGAAGTAACGTAATAAAGGCAGTACCATCAATTGAAGTCAGGGCACTGTTATCCTGGTTACGAATCATGACGAAGATATCCGACATTCGGTCACCCTTTTGCAAGTGTCACGAAATTATTGCATAAGAAAGTGATCGCCTCTCATATAGCAATCAGCAGTCAGCTTTCAGCGGTCAGCTTCCAGTCAAAAAGCCTCCGGTTAATGAACTCGGCTTCCGCCGATGTCCTAACCTTAGTGGCTACTGCTATATTTCAAATCTGTTCTTGAGACTTGGATAAGGCAGAGATACTACTGTCCTTCATTTCGTGAAAAGGACAATCTTGCCTTGACCTATTTTAGGTGAGACCGAAAGCATCGCTTGAATTGTGTTTAGCAAGGATTGCGATCGCCAATTGACTGCCGTAGGGGAATCTGAACCACAAACTCTGCACCTTGCCCTGGTGCTGAATAGCATTGCATTTTGCCACCATGCTTTTCCACCACAATTTGGTAACTGATTGATAAACCCAACCCAGTCCCTTTGCCTACAGGTTTGGTGGTGAAGAAGGGGTCAAAAAGCTTCGAGTGAACGTCCTCACTCATCCCTAACCCATTGTCACCAATCCGAATTGTGACCCAGTTATCCTGAATAATCTCTGTGCGAATCTGAATAATTGGAACTTGGGATTGGGAATTAGAGATAGAGGAGAAACTCTTCCCTTGCATTCCCTGCATCTCTTCAACTTTTTGCCCAGTCTCCAGTTCCCAGTCCCTAATCCCTTCATCTAATGCATCAACAGCATTGGTTAAGAGATTCATAAATACCTGATTCAACTGACCAGGGCAGCACTCAACTGGGGGTAGTTGTCCATACTCTTTGATAACCTCAATGCCGGGATGATCTGCTTTAGGTTTCAATCGGTTATGCAGAATCATTAAGGCACTATCAAGACCTTCGTGGATATCTACTACCTTGAATTCAGCTTCATTCAGGCGAGAGAAGTTGCGTAGAGATTTGACAATCTCACGAATTCGCTCAGTCCCTACGTTCATGGACTTCAGGAGTTTAGGTAAATCTTCACACAAGAAATCAAGCTCAATTGCTTCGATCATCTCCTGGATTTCGCTAGTGGGATTGGGGTAATACTGCTGATACAGTTGCACCAATTCCAGTAAGTCGTGGGTATATTTCTGGGCGTGAATCAGATTGCCATAAATAAAGTTGACGGGGTTGTTAATTTCATGAGCAACACCTGCCACCAAAACACCCAAAGCCGACATTTTTTCCGAGGCAACCAGTTTGGCTTGCATCGCTTGGAGATTTTTGAGGGCTTGCTCTAAATCCCAGCTTTTTTCCTCAAGTGTTGTTTTTGATTCCTCCAACTCACGGATCACACTTTTGAGCAAAGCCTGGTTTTTGTCATTAGTCTTCTCTAAGTCAACGCGATCGGCTTCAGAGCGTTCTAGTTTTTTTTGAAGAATTCGATTCGCTTTTTCGAGTTCCTGGAGTCTTTTTTCGTAGTCTGCAAGTTCCATCAGCTCTCATTTCGTCCCTAGAAGCAACGTCACGAAAGTTTTGTTATGAAATTCAGTCTGACCTTTTTGCTCTAGGGGAGCAATCTCACCACTACTATAGAAACCACAAATTGGTAAAGCCTTGGTAAGACAGCTTTTCGCAAGCTCATACTCTTCCTTGGTTCGTGTACCAAGAATTTTCCGGCGACTGGCACAGGAAAAAAATAGAGCCGCCTCTGGCTCACTGCCTGGATAGCTTGCGATCGCATTTCTAATTGATGTTTGGGAAGCAGCCAGGATATCTTCACGAGTTGCTTCTGCGATTTGAACAACTGCCTGTTCAGGAATATCTGCAAAAAGGGTGATGCTCCCTGACTCCTCGTCGAAAACGTTAGCAGCTCTTAGAAAAAAATGCTTCTCTTCTCGATCAAAGACAGCTAGGGGATATTCAGCGGAAGGAGGAAGGTCGCCAAAATAATGACGATAGAACTCTATCGCAGGTTTGTCATCAATTTCATAGATGATGTTTTTATTGACCTTAGTGACTCTGCTTTTTTTTCCGATGGGATGCCAACCACTGGCTAAGCTATGGGAGAAAAGTAATGCTCCTGAAAAGAGCAGGATTGGCACAGCATCACTCAAAACTTCTGTGCGAAAGAATTGATAAGTCTTTTGAAATCTCCAGTGATCAGCGGCTAATCCACCCAAGATAGGCACATTCTGCCCAAGAACTCGCTTCAAACCATCCAAAATTGAGACTCCACTGGCTGTAAAGCCTTCTGGAACAGTTAGACACAATTGAGGTGTGGTCGTGCTGTTGCCTTGTGCTTGCTCAACGGCTTGCCTGACTACTTCAACTGGGTTTTTTGAAACCTCGCGTCCAACTCCTGCTTTGATTTCAATTTCTTCTGAGCAGAACACTATTAAAGTCAGGGAGTCTTGCTGAAACTCAAGAACGGAAGAAAGTTCTCCATCGGTTGTTCCACCAATTAGCTCAATGCCAGGGAAAGCCTGATGAATTTGTTTCAGAATTAAGGAATGCTCAAAGTCGATCGCAGCAAAAAGGATACCAGCCTGTGGGGTTACTCCTGCTAAAGAGCGAATGCATTGCTCTAGAACCTCATCGATTGCTGACTGGGAATCCGGATCGTTGCTGTGACCAACAGCTACCTTCAACATACATCTTCTGTAGGGACTATTCTATACTTCTCTTACTTTCTCAATGGCTACTAGTTGGATGGATTTGTAAGATTACGTTGTGTTTAACTGAGTTGTTCTACTTAGTTTATCTTGGATGTGTCTTCGGTTTCAGGAGTAGTGTCAGGCAACGTCTGATGATACAAAGAGTTAAGGAACTGGGCGTTATCCATCTGTAAGTCAAACATGTGTAGTCCAATTCGTTCGGAGAGGTCTTCACAAACTCTCATTCCCCTAACACTGCTACCGTGAGAGTCAAGGAGTGGCGAGAAAACGGCTATACCCATTTTCTGAGGAACAACGACAATAATTCCACCCGATACGCCACTCTTTGCCGGCAAGCCAACTTTGTAAGCCCACTGTCCGGCAACGTTATACATCCCGCAGGTGTACATCACAGTCAGAATATCTCGGATGTAGCGTGCTTCAACAGCCCGTTGTTGAGTGATGGGGTTAATACCACAATTTGCAAGGGTAGCTGCCATTGTCGCCAAATCTCGGCAGTTGACCATCACCGAACATTGCTGGAAGTAAAGGTCGAGCGCTTCATCAATTTTTTCATCGATCATGCCAAAGTTGAGCATCAAGTGTGCCATTGCTCGGTTGCGATGCCCCGTCGTTCGCTCTGACAAGAATACAGGCATATCAATGAACAGGTTATGACCGACGTAGCGCTCAAACATACTGAGTAGACAGTTGAGTCGCTCACTTGGACTTGAACCTTTGATTAAACTAGTAGTTGCGATCGCGCCTGCATTGACCATCGGGTTATACGGTCGCTTCGAGGACTCTTCCAACTGAATAATCGAGTTAAAAGCATCTCCTGTTGGCTCAACCCCAACTTTGGTTAAGACGTAATCCCGCCCATGTTCTTCAAGGGCGAGTCCATAGACAAACGCTTTGGAAATTGACTGAATTGTGAATAATTGCTCGTAATCACCCACTTCATAAACTTGACCATCCACTGTAACTACGCAAATACCAAACCAGTTAGGGTCGGCTTTCGCAAGTTCCGGGATGTAGTTTGCCAATCTTCCATCCATGAGTGACTTGTACTTGTCGTACAACTCCGAAAGCAAGTTCTCAAGGACAGGACTTCTTGATGCATTCCCCATATCAAGCAACTTGCTATAGGCAAGAACAATGATTAATTTAAAGTGTGCGCCGCCTCTTTAAGCGGGTCAAGTAAGGCTAATGACAAACGCATCATATTGAGTGTGCTACTACTGGGGCTTTTACCATCAGGACTGGGTCCGTGGTAATCACTGCCACCTGTCATCAGTAAGCTGTATTGAGAACACAGCGCCTCAAGATGTTTTCTCTCTTTTGGCGTGTGGCTGGGATGGTAAACTTCAATTCCCATCAACCCCGCATCAACCAGTTCCTTTAACACGTCTTCAACTTCACCACCTCTAAACAAGTAAGGATGGGCCCAAACTGGCACAGCACCACAGTTGCGTAACAACGTAATGCCTTCAGAAATTGAGAATTTCTCGTAATGCACGTAAGCGGGTTTATCATCACCCAACAGTCGGTCAAACGCTTCGCGCATCGACTTGACATGACCCGCGTCTACAAGTGCTTTAGCAAGATGAGGACGCCCTGGTGCCATTCCTTCTCCCAGTTCCGGTAGCGAGATTGGATAGCCTAGTGCTTCCAACTTGGCGATCATTTTCTGAGAACGGCGTTTACGTCCTTCCAAGCGTTCCGATAAAGGGGCACTTAGCTGTTGGGCATTGGGGTAAAAACCCAAAATGTGTAGGGAACGGTCGTTGTGTACCGTACTCAATTCAACACCCGGGACGATTTCCAGGTTATGAGGTTGAGCCGTCGTAATCGCTTCTTGCCAACCAGAGAGCGTATCGTGGTCGGTAATCGCTAGTGCCAATACTCCCGCTTGAACTGCCGCATGGACAAGTTCGCTTGGGGTAAGGGTGCCATCGGAGCAGGTGGTGTGACAGTGAAGTTCGAGCATTCTTTTATTATGTACACCTACCTGCTGAGTGGAGGATTAAACTTTCCTTTAAGCACAACTTAGCCATTTTGTAGAACACAATATTATTATGCTTCTACCAACTCTAAAGACTCTTTTGCTTTTAGGTGATCGCAAGAGGTTTAGATTCCCGACTTCTTTGAGAAGTCGGGAATCTTGACTCCACGAATTATTTAGGACTCCCTAGTTTTGCTCGTTAGGTAAAACCCGAAAGAAAACTCGCCAAAAGTTTTGCTTTCTTCTGATTGGCTGTTGAAGCGTATCATCAACGTCTTGGATTGGATAGGCAATCCAATTTGCCCTTTCGTAAAAGTCTCTCCCCTCTCTCTTCGTGCGGTTGAGAGTTTCAGAAGAGACATCCAAAAGACTAGCAGCCCTTTCAGTAAGGCAACAATGCTCAATCTCAATGAGTTGATGATTGAGTTGATGCTGAAACACTAGCTGCTCAGTTTTGGAATTGGCAAATAAGTCTGATTCATTGACCTGACAGGTATCAGGCAATTGGCTTGCATTTACTGTAGTTTCTGAGCTATTGTAGGTAGAGAGAATCATTTAGTCTTAGCAAAGAATAGTGAACAAAGCCAACAAGCAAACTTGCGATTTGCTTGGTTTATCAAAAGTGCCAATAGCGGCTATTCAGTAACGCTTATCACTTCTTAATTATAGCAAAATGCACCTCCAAAATGCTTGAAAGAGAGAAGGGTTTATCTCGCTAGCTATAACGAAAACCTTTATACGTTTCAAATCAAAAGTTTGGTAACCTAACTAAGATCGCTACTGAAAGGACACAGCGTACTGTGCCCCTTCAAAGTCCTAAACGAAGTTTAGTAAAAACAAACCAACTAAAATTGCCACTCCTCCCCAAATGAAAGCCCAGAGGCGGTGAAAACTCTTAACCGTGGTACCACTTTCGCTAGTTAGGTGAGTTAGGTCAACCCAAGCGACAACACTGCGTCTGAACCACCCAGTCGTGCTAACCTGTGCCCCAAGCAGATTCTTGACACGATTCATTCCGAATAGGAAATTCCCGATCGCACCAAAGCGGGAAGCGTAGCGTAAATAAATCATGCCAGTGCTGTCTTGGAGTTTCAGATCTGACCCAAACTGATAACCAGCATCGCCACGACCAATTAACTCACCTTGAAGTTTCACGGGTTGACCACGCAACGGACTGGCATAAGGATTGGACATTAACTTGAGTACATCTGATTCCGGTGCTTGCTTGATGCTGGGGAACATCACAAAGGTTCGGATGAGGGTTCCTAATCCAAAGCCAAGGAAGGCGAAGGAGAAGGGTGCAGTTGAGAAGCTACCCATAACCGCAACTCCTATCAGCAAGCCAATAACCAACCCGATTGGCATGGCACAAAAGAGCAAGAGGTCTAAGGCAAAGGTGCGATAGAGCTTTTTTTTGCTGAGGTTTCTGCTCTCACCTACAACTTGACCCATGTCAAACTCGGTTGGCAAACCCAGTTGTTCTGCATAACTGCTGAGGGCGCGGATACGTTTACCCGTTAAAGGGTGAGTGGAATTTAATTCCATCAATCCTGCCCAAGGGTTAAACAAATCCCACAAAAATACTCGACCCATCTGTCGAGGTTTTTGGACAATGCGGTAGGCAGTGCCAGTACTCGCGGCGGCTTTGTGGTCATAGATACCCAAGGCACGAGTGCCTTCGATTAAGCGGCTGGGTTCTGAAGCTTGCTTGCTCTCTTCTAAAATGCCGTAAGCAATTTTCACCAAAGCCCGCGAGAGGGCGTTAGGGTTGCCAGTTGTCTCTGCGGCAAAGTGGTCAGCAAAGTATTCCCGTGTCCGGGATAGGTACAGCAGCAAATAGGTACCAATGATGTAAAACACATAAGCCGCGATCGCAGCCGTCCCAGCCGCATCTTTGAGTTTACTGTTACTACCACGTCCCAAGCGTCTGGCAAAGAGGTAAATCAGGTAGGTGATATGTACCAACGTCGATGCCAAGGTCATCACGGCAAAGTCCCAATGCACGATGTGACCGAGTTCGTGAGCATAGACGGTAGCAATTTCCTCCTCATCCAAATAGGTAAACAATCCCTCACTAACCACCAGACGTGCGCTGTTTGGGAGAGAACCATAGGTGAAAGCGGTTGGATTTTTGTCGTCAATGATTCCCAGTCGGGGTGTTTTCAGTTTGTTCGCTTGACAGACACGCTGAATTACCTTTGCTGCCTCAGGACTATGACGCTCAACCTCGGCAAGACTCACCCAGCGCGTTTGGTAGAGCCACTTTTGGGTTAAGTCCATGAGCAAGGGAGAGAGGAAAAAGGCAGCGATGTTGAAAACTAAGGTAAAACCAATTGCGATCGCAAAACTCAAGGTTGGCTTATCGCTATCAAGAAGAAACACAACCCCTAAACTCAACGCCAACACCATGCCGAATAACAAGGAGATGGTGACACCAGAAGCCAAAGCCAGATTACCGACCTTACCTGCTAGAGCTAACTTGACCCCCGCTTTAGCCGCACGACCCGCTTTTTGTATGGGATTGGGTTGATCAACTGTTGGTGATACTGTTGCGAGTGCTTGAGGGATTTGGGTAATTTGGGGGATTGGGGGAGTTTGGGTCTTCGTAAAAGTCCGGAGAGCTTGAGTTGCCCAACGGCTTACCTGGGAATTTCTGTTCGTCGCCAACTTTTGGCAAAGTGCGATCGCTTGTTCTGTTTCACCCAATCGGTGATATCCCCTGACCAACCCAATCTGAGCCTGAATATAATCTTTAGAACCTTCCTGGGTATAGTACTGGCAAAATTCTTTCAGGAGTTGAACTGCCTCTCGGTGATTGCCTTGTTTAAGGGCTTCTAATCCAGCTTGGAGTGACATAAGGCATCTCCCTTAAAAAGCAATATTGGTACTCGGTCAAGTAAGACTCTTAGATACACCAGTGATCGCAGAAAATTCGCAAAAGTTGCTTGAAACGTCAATCATTGAAGACTTTAGAGATAGGCAGACTGTATCTGGGCATCGTTTGCTAAAATTGGAGATTACGTCTTCAGTACCTGCCCAAAATCCATGACTGCTTCTCCAGTTGCGTCCCTACCCTTGAGTGCGATCGCCAAAGCTTGTCGTCAAGCGGCACGACAACTGGCGGTGTTGCCAACAGAAGCAAAGAATCAGGCAATCGAAGCGATCGCGATCGCCTTAGAAGCAGCAACTCCTGAAATCCTGGCAGCAAACGCGGCTGATTGCGTCGCTGCACAGACCGATGGAATTCCTAAGCCCTTGTACAATCGCTTGAAATTAGACGAAACCAAGCTAAAAGCCGCGATTGATGGCGTTAGAGATGTTGGTAAGCTGAGTGATCCAGTCGGTGCCGTGCCAATCCATCGCGAACTGGACGAAGGCTTAATTCTGAAGCAAGTTACTTGTCCCGTCGGCGTTTTGGGCATCATCTTTGAAGCACGTCCCGATGCGTTGATTCAAATCACTACACTAGCCATCAAATCGGGTAACGGCGTTATTCTCAAAGGCGGCAAGGAAGCGATTCGCTCTTGTGAAACCCTTGTAAGGGTCATTCACCAAGCCTTATCAGCAACGGCGGTTGATCCAGCCGCTATCCAACTGTTAACCACGAGAGAGGAAACGATCGCACTGTTGCAGTTGGATGAGTACATTGATTTGATTATTCCGAGAGGTTCCAACTCCTTTGTTCGGTTTGTGCAGGAGAATACTCGCATTCCGGTACTAGGTCATGCCGATGGCATTTGTCATGTCTATATCGATCAAGTCGCTGACTTGCAAAAGGCGGTAGACATCACGGTTGATGCAAAAACTCAATATCCAGCCGCTTGCTGTGCGATGGAAACGCTACTTGTCAATTCT
This sequence comes from Symplocastrum torsivum, assembly GCF_059505465.1. NCBI lineage: Bacteria > Bacillati > Cyanobacteriota > Cyanophyceae > Oscillatoriales > Microcoleaceae > Symplocastrum > Symplocastrum torsivum. The sequence continues at coordinate 139,111 of NZ_JCACKQ010000135.1, forward strand.
GCGATCGCACCGACGTTCCTACCTCTAGCCGCAGCCGCTTTGCATAAACGCAACGTAGAACTGCGAGGCGATGAGGCAACCCAAAACATTCTTAATACTAGTTACAGCGTTGTCCCAGCAACCGAGGAGGATTGGTCTACTGAATACAGCGATTTAATTCTCTCAATCAAAGTAGTAGATTCCCTAGACGCTGCTATTGACCACATTAATACCTACGGTTCCCAGCATACGGATGCAATTGTCACCGAAGACCAAGCTGTTGCTGACACCTTCCTTGCTCAAGTCGATTCCGCTAGTGTCTTCCACAACTGTTCCACGCGCTTTGCTGATGGCTTCCGTTATGGTTTAGGGGCAGAAGTAGGAATCAGTACGCAGAAAATGCCACCTCGTGGGCCAGTGGGGTTAGAAGGATTGGTGACTTACAAGTACCAAGTCGCAGGGAATGGTCACATTGTTGCCAACTACGTGGGTGAGAATGCAAGACCTTTCACTCATCGGGATCTGTAAGGGGGAATTGGGAATTGGGGATTGGGAATTGGGAATGGAAAATCGAGGAACTTTCTAAAAATGCTCCTTGTCTCCCACATTTTCCTTATCTCCTCACTGCCAATTTTCTACCTGTCCAATGGATTTGCATTGTTGGACAGCCCCAACTGTTGCTTTAGCAAGTTTCTACCTTTAGGACTTACGCAGTAACTTTACTAGTAGGGTGCGTCGTGACGCACCCTACATCTAGAGTTTGATGAATGATTTTGCGTAAGTCCTGATGTTGTTAGGACTCGAAGAGATCGGATTGAGATAGAAAACTTATTTGCTCAGGATTAAAATGACCTTCCTTTAGATGAGATTTGTTCTACACTTCTGCAAAATATTGAAGATTTAATCTCTTCTAATTGAAGCGATCGCACAATTCTAGATGCTCCTGAAGCGGTGCCAAGACAGGTGGAGCAAGTTAATGTTTGATTGATGTTTTGGTTTGACTTCATAAGGAGTGCATTTATTCAGCTTGAGGATAAGACTGTACACCCTGTATTGTGATATAATAGTCTGTTTAACAAAAGTAATGGATAGTCAGCTCTAAACAGATATATAATGAAGTATCTTAAATCATCAAACTGTAGAGCTGATGAAACTAAAAGGGCGAGTAACGGCATATCTACCAGAAGAAATTCAAACAGCCTTAGAAAAATGGGCTGAAGAAGAAAGTCGCTCATTGAGTAGTCTGGCAACATACCTGTTGACTCAGGCTGTAAAAGAGCGTCAACAAAAAGAGAAAAAGGACTGATGAGAGCGCTCATCATACTTAAGAAAGTTAATAAGTAAGCTTGCTAAGCTGTGAGTAATTTATTTTCGGAAAACTTTGCGTTTTCAGGAACAGGAGAATTAATTTAGGTAAAGGGAGAGCCTAAAAAATAGATTCTTCTGAACTCTCGACTAAAGCAATGCTTTTTAAGAAAGCGATCACATCAGGGTGCATCTCAATTTTGCAAAAATACCAGGAGAAACGGAAATCGCAGCTATTGCATTCAAAGCCTGCCTCCACAGGCTGAATTGAATCCGTATAGGCGGACTTAGTTTGTATAGTGCCAGACTTCTAGTTTGTGGGCGATTTGCAAATATCCGATACGAGCATCGCATTATGAGCAAATGCTCTATTCACAAATTATTCACACTTGCTCAGTAAGCTTTAAATACGAATTTCATCCGGTGCCCTCTGGAAAGCAGATGTCCAGAGGGTGTTTTTTTCAGTCATTGTGCCGTCTGTAGAAATTCCTTAACAAGTCACTTCTCTACAGGTAATACCAATTTCCTAAATACTTGCTTATGTAGTCACAAGTACCAAGTTGCCAAGGCAAAGTAAGGGTGCGATCGCATTATGGAGAGAAAGCGCCATCACCCTCAACCACAAAATTTGTACTGATGGCAATGGGTTAACTAGGCGACCACCCAAGCTAGGGAAAGAACGAGTGATGGTTCCACATTCAGCTTTGCTCTCTTCTGGCAAAACGCCCTCACTACCTACTCACCTGTTTTTTTGCTGCTGTGGGGGTGTTTCATTTTGCTCTAGCCACTGGTCTATCAGTTCATTAACCACATCGCTCATGTCCCTGTCTTGCAAGACACAGGCAGCCTTAAAGCGCACTTTCTTTTCTTTTGATAGGTAGACCCTAATTGAGTCTTCAGCCACAGTTTCACTAACGATAAGGTACTTTAGTCCATTCTGACAGTAATCCGTTAATCTCTGAAAGTTAATGCACTTGTTAATAAGTTAATTTATGTGCTATTTTTATAGCAAGTCAGAAGCCAGCGCCTCTACCTACCAAGTTTCCGCGCTGGCTCTGGCTCCCAAATTACAAAGGAGACAAGTTTATTATGACTTACAGAGACTGCCTCAAGCCTTGGGCTGTTGCTCGTCTACTGCCTAATCTGCAATGGGTGATTATTGGTCGCTACCATAGTCGCTCAGATGCGGACGGGCATCTTCAGTTGTGTCGTCAGCGTATTCCGAACATCCAATTCAAAGTGGTGTTCGATTTACCTAAACAGTTAGGTAAGTGCCAATAAATCCATTGTAAAAATGGTAGGGGCGTAAGGTTTTTGCCCCTACCAGCTACCTTCATCTTTCTCTTTAATAAGATGATGAGACGAAGGCAAATTGAGACGATAATTTCACAGCCAAGTCCTGGTCAGGATAGACAACAAGAACATTCGCTTTTTTCCGGTTCAAAAAGAACCCACCGATCGCACCTAATCCAGCACCACCAAGAATTTCTTCAGTCGCAATTGCGCGATCGCCAATAAGGGCTGCGATCGCTGCTGCCGCCGCACCCCCAATTGCAGCACCTTGTAGAATTGAACCTGTACTCGCTCCTTGAGTAATTTCTTCTGTTCTTCTCACTACATTAGAGGTGCCACTAATCGTGAATGGTCTTGTCTGCCTTTCAAGGCGAGGACGATACAAAGTTAGCTGCTTTGCAACAAACTGAGTTCCTCCAGATACAGGTTTGAGCTCACCTGTGATTTCGCTACCTTCGCGAATTAGAACTTTGCCATCACTTGCTTTGACATCTCTTGCCACGGTTAAGGTCAAAGGCACTGTTTCATCAGGCATGACAACAACTTTGTCTTTGTCGTATCGCACAGGAATAGACGTACCAGAAGGAACAACGATGTTAATTTGTTCCCTTTGGGCAGGACGACGTTGAGCTAAAGCGGGTGCTGATGTGATGAGGGGGACAACAGTACTGCTACTAATTGCTAGTGCTAGTAGCGCAGCAGTTCCTGATTTAAATGAATGGAAGTTAAACATTGAAAACCCTCTCTACTTAGTAAATACCTATGCGGATACTTAATCGACAGATAGGAAAAAAAATTGTTCCAGCTAAATTTATTTCTAGTTAAGTTTGGATTTACTGGGTAAATATTATTTAAGAGATTCACCCGATTGGGTTATTTTAAAATCCGGATAATTTAGACATTTATTAACATATAGCCGTCCTAAATAATTCGTGAAGGCGAGATTCCCGACTTCTTTAAGAAGTCGGGAATCTGAACCTCTGACATGACTAAAACAAAAAGTAACGCTGTGCCATTGGTAAAACCGTTGCGGGTTCACAGGTTAATAATTCTCCGTCAGCCCTGACTTCGTAGGTTTCTGGGTCTACTTCCATGTGGGGTAGGGCTTCGTTTAGCTTCATGTCCCGCTTGCTGAGTTGCCGAGTGTTTGAGACAGCAATAGCAGGTTTTTGTAAGCCGATTTGAGTGGGAATTTCGTTTTCTAATGCAGCTTGGGAAACAAAGGTAAGGGATGTTGCAGCGATCGCATTTCCAAAACTGCCAAACATCGGACGCATATGAACAGGTTGGGGTGTGGGAATACTAGCATTTGCATCACCCATTTGCGCCCAGGCGATCGCACCCCCTTTAATCACCATCTCTGGTTTCACGCCAAAAAATGCAGGTTTCCAAAGACACAAATCGGCTAGCTTGCCTTCTTCCACAGAACCAACATACTCAGCAATCCCATGTGCGATCGCAGGATTAATCGTGTACTTGGCAATGTAGCGCTTTGCCCGGAAATTGTCCGCCTGCACTCCCTGTCCTTCTCCTAAGTCAGGAGAAGAGAGAAAACCACGCTGCACTTTCATTTTGTGGGCTGTCTGCCAGGTGCGAATAATCACCTCTCCCACTCGTCCCATCGCTTGGGAGTCCGAGGCAATCATACTGAATGCACCTAAATCGTGCAGAATGTCTTCTGCTGCAATCGTTTCTCTCCGAATCCTGGACTCCGCAAACGCCACATCTTCAGGAATCCCTCGATCCAAGTGGTGACACACCATCAACATATCTAGGTGTTCTTCCAGGGTGTTAAGAGTGTAGGGACGTGTTGGGTTAGTGGAAGAAGGCAGCACATTCGCTTCAGCGCACACTTTAATAATGTCTGGGGCGTGTCCACCACCTGCCCCTTCGGTGTGGTAGGTGTGGATCGTGCGATTTTTGAAAGCAGCAATGGTCGATTCCACAAATCCGGCTTCGTTCAGGGTGTCGGTGTGAATTGCTACCTGAACGTCATAGTTATCTGCAACACTCAAACAGGTATCAATCGTTGCTGGTGTCGTTCCCCAGTCTTCGTGTAACTTTAAGCCCATTGCCCCAGCCGCAAGTTGTTCTACCAGTGCTTGAGGCTGACTACTATTCCCTTTACCTAAAAAGCCGAGATTGATTGGGAAGGCTTCAGCGGCTTGCAGCATCCGGTAAATGTTCCAAGGACCAGGTGTGCAAGTGGTTGCATTTGTTCCTGTTGCGGGACCTGTTCCACCACCAATCATTGTGGTTATACCAGAGGCGATCGCAACTTCGATTTGTTGGGGACAGATAAAGTGAATGTGGCAATCGATCCCCCCTGCTGTGAGAATATGTCCTTCCCCAGCCACAATTTCTGTACCAGGTCCAATGATAATGTCTACGTTGTCCTGAATATAAGGATTTCCCGCTTTGCCAATTTTGCGAATTTTGCCGTCTTGTATCCCAATATCAGCTTTGACGATGCCCCACCAGTCGAGGATTAAGGCGTTGGTAATCACCATGTCAACTGCACCATCAGCGTTGGAGATGGGAGATTGTCCCATACCATCACGAATTACCTTCCCGCCACCAAACTTCACCTCATCACCATACGTGGTGTAATCGCGTTCAACTTCAATGAATAATTCTGTATCCGCAAGACGAACGCGATCGCCTACTGTTGGACCAAAGGTTTCCGCATAAGCACGACGATCCATTCTGTAACTCATAGATGCTCCTCACAAGCTGCGAATTTTGAATCCCTCAAACGTCATCGGGAAGCCATTTCCCTCTGGACAAGCGCACATTACTCCCACACTTACTGTCTCAACTGGGGTGAGATAGCCAAGACGTAGCATCGTGTACTGTTCCCCATCAAACGAGTATTGCACCTCTATAGAACCCATTTGAGATCTTTGAGGACAAGCTAAGATCACAGAGAAATGCAC